>JAYVXJ010000137.1:0-7954 GCA_043785285.1 Chitinophagaceae bacterium | reverse complement strand
TATTGGAGTTCCGTCTGATCCAGGTCCTCTGCCAAAACACCTTTGATGATTTCCCGGAATTCGACGTCATGATTCGAGATAAAATTTACCAGGATTACGTTTTCATACTCCAGGCCCTTGGCTTCCTGCACGCTGAACACCAATGGAGTTTTAAAATAACGCCGGGCTTCGTCTTTATAAATATTAGCGGTAACAATCACTGCAAAATGGGCATTGTGCTGTGTGCGGCGATTCAGTTCATTTTTCTTTTTATCCTCATCACTATTGAGTAGTACTTCGCCATTATCCTTGCTGATGGTGTTAATCAGGTAATTGCTTTCGCGGTCAATGGATCCAAAGCGGCTGTCTCCTGGTTTTCGTTGTCAAAGCCATTAGCATAATAAATGGCAGATGCATTTTCCACCAAAAATTTAGAAAGCGATATATAAGCCACATTTCCAGGAAGTGTTTTCAACTTTTCCAGTACTGGCGCCGTTTTGCCGCTCCCTGCCGATCCAATAACAATAAGCGGTGTATACATGAGAATATAGATTGCTGAAGTTCATCGAATGAAATGAATTTATTCAGCAGATGAACAGAATGGTTGCTGGCATTGAGATAGGAAAGTTCGGGTGTGTGACTATTTAACTCTTTTTCGGGATCGGACGCAGAAAGTAATTTATCATCTTCCGGAAAGAGGGCGCAGCGCAAAAACCGGCTCCGGGCGTAGTTATGGTCCTTGATCACTTCGAGCAGCAATATGTATTTTTGGCCCTTGAAAAGAATCAGACTAAACAGTAATCTATCTCGTATATCCAGTCTTGCCCGGTAATAGGAAGTGTCGCCCATCTTCCGCACATCAGCGCTTTTAAAATCGCCATTCTGCAATTGATGCAGTGTTTTGGGATAGGTCTTTTCAATGCTTTTTATATTTAATTCGTTGTGATAAAGTACGCTGTACGCCATGGGGCAAAATAAGTAAATACTAGCCTGGGAAGCTTATTTATAACCATTGCCGTCTTCCGGCCTGCTATTTAAATTATTTGTGCGTATACGGCATTCCGGTTAATGCTGAAATAAGCGAATTACCCAATATATTGAGTAAATTGTAAATAGGGAAACAATCTTCAAAATGTTGTTTTAGAACAGATGGGATTCGCCAGGAGATAAAGTGGCATTAGTCATACCCAATGCAAATCAGAAAAGAATATCTCCTACAATAATCCGGGTTCCCTTAATACACAAGGCTTTCCAAAGCGTATTTGGGAATTTATAGGGATTTGTTTTGAGATATCGGTCATGAAAGTGAATGTAAACATTTTTATCATCCATTTAATAGTATAAGAAAAGCCCCACTTTTTCAAGCAGGGCTGTAAAATTTCTTCAACTATAACAGGGTGTACCGCGTACGGGAATCGAACCCGTGATTCATCCGTGAAAGGGATGCGTCTTAACCCCTTGACCAACGCGGCTTATTGCAATGTAGCCCCAGCGGATTGAGGGCCGTTTAGGGTCTGCAAAGATATAGGCTGGCTAGGTAACTTCCCAAATGTTTTTGTTTCGTAACTTTGCATCCTAAATTTTAAAAACATTCAAGCTATGAGCACAGTAAAAGTTGCGATCAACGGTTTCGGAAGGATCGGACGTTTGGTTTATCGCCAGATCTATAATATGGAAGGTATTGAAGTTGTTGCTATTAACGACCTTACCAGTCCCAAGGTTCTGGCGCATCTCCTGAAATATGACAGTGCACAGGGCCGTTTCAATGAAGATGTGAAATCTACAGAAAAATCAATCCTCGTCAATGGTGAGGAAATCGAAATATATACACATAAGAATCCGGCAGAAATTCCCTGGAAGCAAAATGAGGTGGACGTGGTGCTCGAATGCACCGGCTTCTTCGCTGATAAGGAAAAAGCAGAAGCCCATCTCAAAGCAGGTGCAAAACGTGTGGTGATTTCTGCACCCGCCACCGGTGATCTGAAAACGATCGTTTTTAATGTTAACCACCAGATCCTTGATGGTAAGGAGACCGTAATCAGTTGCGCTTCCTGTACTACGAACTGTCTGGCCCCGATGGCCGATACGCTGGATAAACAATATGGTATTGAACTCGGTTTCATGACTACCGTTCATGCTTATACGAATGATCAGAACACACAAGATGCTCCCCATCCTAAAGGAGATCTGCGCAGGGCAAGGGCCGCTGCTCAGAATATCGTTCCCAACAGCACCGGCGCAGCTAAAGCCATTGGCCTGGTTCTTCCCAACCTCAAAGGTAAACTGGACGGAAACGCGCAGCGTGTGCCTGTTCTTACTGGTTCTCTAACGGAACTCACCACCATACTCAAAAAGAAAGTAACCGTTGAAGAAGTAAATGCCGCAATGAAAGCTGCAGGAAATGAAAGCTTTGGTTATACGGAAGACGAAATTGTGAGCAGCGATATCGTGGGAATGCATTTCGGTTCACTTTTCGATGCTACCCAAACCAAAGTGATTACCGTGGGTGACAAACAACTGGTAAAAACGGTGAGCTGGTACGATAACGAAATGAGTTACGTAAGTCAGCTTGTGCGTACCGTACACTATTTTGCCACACTGATCAACAAATAAATTCTTCTTAACCCTGATACCGGAATTTCTCCGGCATCATTTTTTATATCCATTCCTTAACTATTTTCCAGCATGTCAACTTTTTCCAAACATAATTTCAAAGGGCAGAAGGTCCTGATCCGGGTGGACTTCAACGTTCCGCTCAACGATAAGCTGGAGATCACTGACGATACCCGTATGCGTGCGGAGATTTCAACCATCCGGAAAATCCTTCAGGAGGGTGGCAGCGTTATCCTGATGTCCCACCTGGGAAGGCCAAAAGATGGTCCTTCGGACAAATATTCCCTCAAACACCTGATCAAACACTTATCAGACCTCCTGGGGGGCATACCCGTTCTCTTTGCCAATGATTGTATTGGCGAACAGGCTGCGCTTACCGCCAGTATGCTCCGGCCCGGAGAAGTGCTGCTACTGGAAAACCTCCGGTTCCATAAAGAAGAAGAAAAAGGAGATGAGGCATTTGCACAAAAACTGGCGAAACTCGGCGATATATATGTGAATGATGCGTTTGGCACCGCACACCGTGCCCACGCGTCCACTGCGGTGATTTCGAGATTTTTTCCGAAGGATAAAAGGATGTTCGGCCTGCTTATGGAATCCGAAGTGAAAAGTGCGGAAAAAGTCTTGCACGAAGCCAGAAAACCATTTGTGGCTATTATTGGCGGTGCGAAAGTTTCCGATAAGATCCTCATCCTGGAGAATCTATTGGGAAAAGCCACTGACATCATCGTCGGCGGTGGGATGGCATATACCTTTCTAAAAGCCGAAGGTGGTAAAATTGGGAATTCACTCTGTGAAAATGACCGGCTCCAAACAGCGCTGGATCTGCTGGCTAAAGCAGAATCCAAGGGGGTCTGTATTCACCTGCCGGCAGATTCGATTATTGCCGACAAATTCGATGCGCATGCTGAAACGTCCAGTTCCCCCAGCAATCAGATACCGGATGGCTGGATGGGTCTGGATATTGGCCCGAATGCATCTGAACAATTCTGCAATGTGATCAAAAAGGCAAAAACCATACTCTGGAACGGACCTATGGGGGTTTTTGAAATGGAAAACTTCCGGCACGGGACCAAGGCCATTGCAACTGCCGTTGCGGATGCTACAAAGAATGGTGCATTTTCGCTGGTTGGTGGGGGTGATTCTGTAGCTGCCGTCAATATGTTCGGTCTTGCAGATAAGGTCAGTTATGTATCCACTGGCGGAGGCGCAATGCTGGAATATTTCGAAGGGAAAGAACTTCCCGGTATTGCCGCCATCAATAATCCTTCTGGAGAGGGTTAAATATCCTTTTTGCAGGAGAACTTCTTTCTCCGGAAATTGTTACATTTAACATCTAACAAAAAACCTTTCAACTTATGAGTACGCGTAATCTATCGCTCATTGTTATACTGGCTGTAATTCTCATTTTAGGCGGTTGCGCCTGCAGTGGTTACAACAGTCTCGTTAGTAAAGATGAAAATACAAAAGGCAAATGGGGTAATGTGCAAAGTGATTACCAAAGACGTTCAGACCTTATTCCCAATTTGGTGAATACAGTAAAAGGGGCTGCCAATTTTGAACAGACTACCTTGACCAATGTGATCGAAGCACGTGCAAAAGCTACCCAGGTGCAGATCAATGCAAACGACCTTTCTCCCGAAAAAATAGCCCAGTTCCAGCAGGCGCAGGCCGGTGTAACCGGGGCTTTGGGAAGATTGCTTGCTGTGGCAGAAGCATATCCTACGTTGCAGGCGACTCAAAATTTCAGGGATCTTCAGGCACAACTGGAGGGAACAGAAAATCGGATTAAAGTTTCCAGGAATGATTTTAATGCTGCTGTACAGGATTATAATCAAACGGCCCGCACGTTTCCAAATAATTTATTTGCCGGTATGTTTGGATTTAAATCTAAGGGATACTTTCAATCAGAACCCGGATCTGATAAGGCACCGGATGTTAAATTCTGATAATTCCTTTAATTTAATACTGCATTGAAAATTCCTTTCTTTTCTAAAAAAGACTTTTTTTCTTCCGCTGAAAAAAATCAGATCGTTGCAGCTATACGGGAAGCTGAGCATCAAACGAATGGCGAGGTCCGCGTATTCGTGGAAAGTCGTTGCCGTTATGTAGATCCGCTCCACCGTGGAGCAGAAGTATTCTGGCTCCTGAAAATGGAGCATACGGAAGCCCGGAATGCCGTGTTGATTTACGTGGCGGTGAAAGACCGTCAGCTGGCGATTTTCGGGGATAAAGGCATTCATGAAAAAGTAGGGGATACGTTCTGGAATCAGGAAGTGAACAACATCATTTCCCAGTTTCAGCAGAACAGTTTTTCTGATGCCATCGTTAAAATGATCCGGGGTGTTGGTGCTGCATTAAAATATCATTTTCCCTATAATCGCGATACCGATACAAATGAGTTGCCGGACGATATTGTTTTTGGCAGGTAAAACAGCCTAGTGCTTCATGAAGAAATTATTATTTTCCTTTTTGGTTTTAATATGCCTGATTTCGGCAGGACAAGATATTCCTGCTCCACCCAATCCGCCCAGGCTGGTAAACGATTTTGCACATGTACTTACAGCAGACCAGATTTCAGATTTGGAAACCAAGCTCGTCGCCTATGACGATACCACGTCTATTCAGATTGCAGTGATTACCATTCAAACGACCGGTGATTACGACATCGCGGATTATGCCTTGAAAATTTTGCGTGACTGGAAAGTAGGCAATAAAAAAACCAATAATGGTTTGGTGATTCTGGCAGCTATTCAGGATCATAAAGTTTATATCGCCACCGGTTACGGAATGGAAGGATCAGTACCCGATATAACGGCAAAACAGATTATTGAAAACGAGATCCTGCCGAATTTCAAGGCAAATAATTACTACCGAGGATTTGATCTCGGCACGGATGCCATTTTCAAAGCTGCCCGGGGAGAATACAAGGCCCCCGAAGGCTACAATCAGCGGAAACAAAAGAGTAATAGGGGTGGCAGTGCGCTGGGCGTAATTCTCTTTATTGGTATTGTTATCGTATTAGCCATCAGCCGGGGAGGCGGCCGCGGCGGCGGCGGCGGCCTGATGAGCCGCTCCGGCGTATTACCTTTCATCCTGGGTTCTATGCTTGGCAGTTCGGGAAGAGGCGGCGGTGGTTTCGGTGGCGGTGGCGGCGGTGGTTTTGGTGGATTCGGTGGAGGAAGTGGTGGTGGTGGCGGAGCCGGTGGCAGCTGGTAGCAAGGGTCAACTAAATTATTGTTGACCTATTTTAAACCGGATATAGTCCGCCTGTTCTTTCAGATCCTCGGCATCCTTCCGGTCTGCTATTGGTTTTAATATATTTTCATTTATTAGTCCGGTGATTTCCTTCTTCTGTCCTTTAGGAAGTGCCTCCTGGAATTTAATAATGGCATCTACCCCACGCTTTACCTGATCGTCATTCTTAATTTTTAACAGGGAAAGTGCAAAATGAGGCAGGTCATCCATTTTAGTCTGGCTCATAGGCATTTTCTCAAATCCCCCGATCACCAGATCATATTTACTGGAATCTCCTTCCTTAATAAAAATATCTACCAGGGAAGAAAGTAATTGTCCTTTTGCCGGATGTTTTGAAAATTCGTTGGCCAGCTTTGTAGCCTCTTCCATATCCAATTCGCCCAGTGCCTGCAGCGCGCTTCCGGAAACAGAATAAGAAGAATCGGAGGTTTTCTGAGTAAAGAAAGTTTTGTATTCGGGATTCTTATAAGAGCCCAGCAATTCTATGGCTTTTGCCTGTACGGTCCGGTCGGAATCATGATGCGCCAGATCCGCCAGTATGGGTTCAATGGCGGCTTTTACAGCCGGTTTTTCCATGTCGAAGGAATTCATGGTATAGTTTCTCAGTTCGTAATAACGGTCTTTCATGGCTAATTTCAACAGATCAAGGGCTGCCGGATCATCCTGTTGTTGAACGCAGAAATCAATGGCTTCCCGGCGGTCGAGGTAGAGCCCTGCGTATTTATATTGAAAAATAAAATTAGCGAGGGTCTTGTCATCTTTCTTTTCACAGAGCACAATTTTGTCGCCATCCACATTGATCAGATCAGGCCGTTTGTTGTAACTAAAATAAAACGTGTCGTTGAGCTTGTTCAGCCAACGTGTATGTCTTTTTTTCACCAGTCCTTCATAAACATCAATAGCCAGCGGAACGCGGAAAATTTTTCCGGTGCCCTGGGTCTGATCCACGGTAACGGTGGCTAATTTTTTACTGTCGTCATAGAAATAATGAATATCCAGTTTAGGATGACCGCTGCCATAATACCATTGGTTCCAATACCAGTTCAGATCCTGACCGGTTATTTCTTCAAAAGCAAGACGAAGATTTTGGGCTTCCGCATTCTTGAACTTATTTCTTGTCAGATAAAGGTTCAATGATTTGAAAAAAGCGCTGTCACCCACATAATTTCTGAGCATATTGATAATGCGGCCTCCTTTGGAATAAGTTACCATGTCGAACATGGCTTCCTTGTCCGTGTAATGAAAGCGCACCAGGTTTTTATAAGGATTGGCTGGATCGGCAAGGTATTTTTCTATATCATGAAAGTTGGTTGCATCGCCGGCATCCTTACCATGTTTATACTCGGCCCAGAGGGTCTCGCTGAAATTGGCGAAAGATTCATTCAGGGTAAGGTTGCTCCAGCTTTCTGTGGTAACCAGATCGCCAAACCATTGGTGAAAAAGTTCATGGGCTATATAGTCTTCATATTTATTGCCATCCGTCAGTTCACGCGCATCCTGCTGCAGGGCATCCGTGTGGAGGGTCGCCGTAGTATTTTCCATGGCACCGCTAACATAATCCCGGGCGGTCATCTGCGCATATTTCACCCAGGGAAAATCAATGCCCAGCACGCGGGAATAAAATGCGATCATTTCGGGAGTTAGTCCGAATATTCTCCGTGCAACCGGTGCATATTCCTTCTCCACATAATAACTCACTTCCTTGCCTTTATAGGAGTCTTTGATGATCGCGTAATCACCAACACCCATAAAGAAAAGGTAAGGCGCATGGGGAAGGTCCATTTTCCAGGTGTCGGTCCGTGTGCCATCCGCATTATTCCTTTTGGAAATAAGTTTACCGTTGGAAAGCGTTACGTATTTGGCTGGAACCGTCAGGAGAATCTCTTCGGTGCATTTTTGATTGGGTTTATCAATGGTGGGGAACCAGGCTGAGTTGGATTCTGTTTCCCCCTGAGTCCAGATCTGAGTGGGTTTATCTTTTTCCTTACCCAGCGGGTTGATAAAATATAAACCCTTTGCATCCGTTATGGCAGCGCTGCCCTGGGCTTTCAACTCATTGGGTTTGGAGGTATAATCTATATAAACGGTGTAATTTTCTTTACTG
>JAYVXJ010000136.1:0-7965 GCA_043785285.1 Chitinophagaceae bacterium | reverse complement strand
GGGATGTGGTTTTGATAGATGATATCTGTGATACGGGAGGCACCCTGGCCAAAGCAGCCGGACTGTTAAAAGAAAAAGGAGCGAGGAGTGTGCGGGCATTGTGTACACATCCGGTGTTAAGCGGCAATGCATATGCAAATATTGAAAATAGTGTGCTGGAAGAACTGGTGGTTTGCGACACGATTCCGCTGAAACAAAATTGTTCGAAAATAAAAGTGCTCAGTGTGGCGGAATTATTTGCAGTAGCTATCCGGAACGCCTTTGAAAACAAAAGTATCACCGGATTGTTCATTCATTCACAACTCAGAAACAAGTAAGGCTCATTTACTAAATCAAAAATAAAATGCAAACAGTTATCATCGAAGGACAACTCAGGACCGGACTGGGCAAACAAGCCACCCGCCAACTCCGCTCTGAGGGAAAAGTGCCCGGTGTAATTTACGGGGGTGCAAGCGAACTGAATTTTTCAGCGCCTGTCACGGCTTTCAAAAACCTGGTATACACACCGAATTTTCAGCTTGCAGAAATCAAATTGGACGGAAAGAGTTATCGCTGCATCTTAAAAGACATTCAGTTTAATAAGGTGACCGATGCCTTGAACCACCTGGATTTTCTGGAACTGGTGGAAGGCAAAAAAGTTACTGCCACTATTCCGTTGAAATTTACCGGTGCGGCAAAAGGTGTAAAAGACGGAGGCAAGCTGATCACCAAAATGAAATCGCTGAAGATAAAAGCATATCCAAAGGATCTCCGCGAAAATATTGAAGTGGATCTTACCAATCTCGAACTCAACGGAAACGTGCGGGTGGAAGATGTTAAGGCGGAGAATTATGAAATTCTGAACTCACCACGTATCCCGGTAGCATCCGTCGTGCTTACCCGGGTATTGAAACAGGAAGAAACTACAGCCCCTGCTGCTGGCGCTGCTCCTGCTGCCGCCGCTGCCGCACCTGCTGCTGCGAAGCCTGCCGCTGCGAAGCCTGCCGCGAAAAAATAATAAAACGGTTAAGTCGTTCTGCTGAAGAAGCTGTTGCAAAAGATTTTTTTGTAACAGCCTTCTTTTTTTCAGTTCTTACCCGTCTTTCCCCTTACCTGATTTCCTTTACATTTGATGTATGTCATCATTCCTGATTGCCGGACTGGGGAATATAGGTTCCGAATATGAAGGGACCCGTCACAATATCGGGTTTGATGTAGTGGCTGCACTCGTTGCCAAACATGAGGGATCATTTTCCATTGAACGATTGGCAGCAATTGCGGAAATTAAATTCAAAGGAAGAACGCTTATCTGCATCCTGCCTTCTACTTATATGAACCTCAGTGGGAAGGCCGTAAAGTACTGGCTGGATCGCAAAAAAATTCCATTGGAGCGGTTACTGGTGGTTGCCGATGATATTGCGCTGCCACTGTCCCGCCTCCGGCTAAAGCCTTCGGGAAGTGATGCCGGGCATAATGGGCTGAAAAGCATGTATGCAGAATTGCAAACGGATCAGTATGCCCGGCTGCGTTATGGAATAGGAAATGATTTTCCGCGGGGAATGCAGGTAGAATATGTTTTAGGAAGATGGAAACCGGAAGAATTGCCCCTTGTTAAAGCGAAGAATGAAAAAGCGGTGCAGGTAATAGAAAGCTTTATTACCGCCGGACTGGAGCGAACCATGAATGATTACAACAAAATGGAGATAACGCTATGATTTGTAATTGGGAATCATTATTTTAGCGCTCCAATCCACGGTTGATGCCGCGGATATTCATATTCAATCTCCTATGATCATGTCCCATGCCTTTCCAGGCATACAGAACAAAGTTGGAATCTTCTATCTAAAACCCTAATTGAATATGAAAATATTCTGCGTTGGTCGAAACTACGTTGCACATGCGGCTGAATTAAATAATGAGGTACCTGAAGAGCCCATCATCTTCATGAAACCCAAGAGTGCCCTGCTACAGGCCCATACTCCTTTTTATTATCCTGAGTTTACCAATGAACTTCATTACGAAGCTGAACTCGTGCTGCGTATTTCAAAAAACGGAAAATATATCCAGGATCGTTTTTCGCCAAAATATTACGACGCTGTAAGTGTGGGCATTGATTTTACTGCAAGGGATATTCAGAATGAACTGAAAGAAAAAGGACTTCCCTGGGAAAAGGCTAAAGCCTGGGATAATTCTGCGGCAGTAGGAAAATGGATACCTTTTCAAAATGTAAAAAATAAAAAGGAAATTAATTTTTGCCTTTATAAAAATAAAGAACTTGTACAGCAGGGAAGTTCCAGTTTAATGCTGAACAACTTTGATAAAATAGTCGCTTATATTTCCACTTACTTTTCCATCAATATCGGCGATCTGATTTTTACCGGTACGCCGGCAGGCGTAGGGGAATGTGTGGTTGGAGATGAGTTGGAAGGGTTCATTGAAGATGAAAGCCTGCTGGCCCTGGAAATTAAATAATCCGGATAAAAGAAGACCCGGCTCTCTTCCCGGCAAAGGTTCTTTCAATTTAAGATTCCCCGCATGACCGATCCCGGAATTCTCCTCAAAGCATTTCAATATATGTGCACGGCCCGGGCGATGGCCACCACGTATGAAAACAACCGTTCCATCTGCAAATATGTTCATTCGGTTTCATCAGGACATGAAGCTATTCAGCTGGCTACTGCTTTTCAACTTCAACCGCAGGACTATGTGAGCCCGTATTACCGTGATGATAGTCTTTTACTCGGACTGGGGTTTTCTCCCTATGCATTGATGGAGCAATTGCTTGCCAAAGGCAATGATCATTTCTCCGGAGGGAAAGCCTATTATGCGCATCCCAATTACAGAGGACCCGGTAAGCCCGGCATCATTCATCAAAGCAGCGCTACAGGCATGCAGGCTATTCCGGCAACCGGCATTGCACAGGGAATAGCATTCAAAGAACAATCCGGTATGGCGGATCCCGGATCCGTTGTGCTCTGTTCCTTCGGCGATGCGAGTATAACAGAAGGAGAAGTTAGTGAAGCATTTCAATTTGCCGTATTAAAAAAACTTCCCATTATTTATCTCGTGCAGGATAATGGCTGGGGCATCAGCGTTACGGCGGAAGAAGCACGCAGCATGGATGCTTTCCGCTATGCCGGTGGATTTGCCGGCATGGAAAGAATTAAAATTGACGGAGCAGATTTTGAACAGTCATTTCAATGCATGCGGCAGGTATTTGAATTTGTCAGAAAAAACAGAACACCCTATCTGGTACATGCGCGTGTTCCTTTGCTGAGTCACCATACCAGCGGCGTTCGCATGGAAAGCTACCGGAGCGAAGCCGATCTTACGCAGCATCGTGCACTGGATCCGATACAAGTGTTAAAGCGACAATTATTGCGGCAGGGAATAGGAGATGAACAGCTGATCGAAATTGAAAAAGAAGCTGCTTTGTATGTGGCTGATGAATTTTCAAAAGCTGTGGCTTCTTCTGAACCGGAACCTGGCACCGCAGCGGAACACATTTTTGTTCCCACAACCGTGCTGGAAGAACAGGGAGAAAGAGCGCCTGCCGGCGGAAAAAAAATACTGATGGTGGATGCCGTGTTGTATGCGCTTCGGGAAATTCTGGAAGATTATCCCGAAGCCGTTTTATATGGACAGGATGTGGGGAGAAGGCTCGGTGGGGTATTTCGCGAAACAGCTACCCTTGCTGCACAATTCGGGGATCATCGTGTTTTTAATACCGCTATTCAGGAAGCCTACCTCATCGGCTCAACAGTAGGGATGAGTGCAACCGGATTAAAACCAATTGTTGAAATACAATTCGGGGATTATATCTATCCGGGATTTAATCAACTCGTTTCGGAAGTATCTAAATCGGCTTACCTGAGCTGCGGAAAATTTCCGGTACAAACGCTTATCCGGGTTCCGGTAGGCGCTTATTCCGGAGGTGGGCCATACCACAGTGGAAGTATGGAAACCACACTACTCTCCGTAAAAGGATTGAAGATTGTTTATCCTTCGAATGCAGCGGATATGAAAGGACTGATGAAAGCAGCTTTTCTGGATCCGAATCCGGTGTTGATGCTGGAGCACAAAGGATTGTACTGGAGCAAGGTGCCGGGAACGGAAGATGCGCGAACGGTAGAACCTTCGAGAGAGTATATCCTTCCACTGGGCAAAGCGCGGGTGGCGCTCGCTGCATCCGCATCGGAATTGCAGCAGGGAAATAGTTGCTGTATTATTACGTATGGAATGGGCGTGTATTGGGCGATGGCAGCTGCAAAAAATGTTGAAGGCCAGGTAGAAATCATTGACCTGCGCACTTTATTTCCTTTGGATGAAGAACTGATATTTGAAACGGTACGAAAACATGGAAGATGTCTGGTACTTACGGAGGAAGCACAAAACAATTCTTTTGCAGAGGCGCTGGCAGGCAGAATTTGCCACGCCTGTTTTCAATGGCTGGACTGTGCTGTTGAAGTTTTAGGCGCGCTGAATGTGCCGGCTATTCCGATGAATATGCAACTGGAAAAAGAAGTGTTGCCTGATGTTTCGAAAGTGGAGGCGAGGTTGAGAAGTCTGTTGGAGGAATAAGGAATTAAAATTTATGCCACGCAATTAAGGGAAGCTTACGTAAGTTGAAAATAGCCGGATCCTAACAGGACGATCATAACACAACCCTTTTGCCTTCGCGGGCAGACTGTCGTGCTGCTTCGAGTATTCTAACGACCACCAGGTTATTTTCCAGGGAAGAAAGATCATTGTTAGGATGGATCTTGCCATTTAATACGTCTGCCAGGTAAACTAAATTATCCGTGTATAAGGGAGAATTTAATTTCACCTGATCATAGGATGTGTCACGGAATCTTTCCTGTAGTGTATTACTGTTCAGGGCATGCAGGTAGCCCGATTGGCCAAACACTTCCAGGTCCTTGATACCAAAAGGCCAGTTCCAGGACGCCTCGATAAGGCCGGTTGCACCCGGGTATTCCAGCAGGATAGTGGCATCATCATCCACGTTGGGATAGATATCCGGTTTATAATGCCGGGTAATTGCTGTTACGGCGATAGGTGTTTTCCCTTCCATCAGCCAGGTCATCAGGTTGGCTCCGTAACAACCAAAATCCATAAGAGCTCCAGCGCCGTTCTTAGCGGGATCCGTAAGCCATTTTAAAAAATCCGGGCTGCATCCTATCTCTTTCGGTCCCTGATGACCATCATGTACCACCATCTTTCGGATATCTCCAATAGCATGTTGCTCATGAATCATTCCAAATACCTGCTGGTTGCTGGCATACCAGGTCGTTTCATAGTTGGTGAGAACGTGGATATGATATTGACTGGCCAGTGCTTTCATCCGTTCTGCCTGCTTCAGGGTAATGGCCAAGGGTTTTTCAACCATCACGGAAACGCCTTTAGGGGCGCAGGTTTCCACTACTGCCAGATGATCAGAAATGGGATTAAAGGCAAGGACGGCATCCGGTTTTATATGTTCCAACATGGAGGATACACTGGTATAGAACAGGGAGTCCGGCAATTGGTATTTTTGTTTATAGCGTTTAACTAATTCCAGGTCGCTTTCGGCAATACCGAGAATGATCACCCGTCCTTTCCTATAGTTCTCCATAAGTCCATACACGTGATCATGGTTAAGGCCGGCCACCCCAACCCGGAGAGGTTGCTGTGCAATGGCCATTACAACGCATGATAACAGAATTGCCAGCAAGGTGACTGTTTTCATTTTTTAAATATTTACATGGAAAATAAGATTTTAATAGGTGATTTTGGGGAAACCGCTTATAAAATTAAAAGGAGGTTACCTGCGGTGACCCCTGGCAGGGGCGCTTAACCCAAAGCCTTGTTCCGCTGCGCGGAATTGGTCTTCTTTTAATTGGACGCTTGGCAAGCTCGCCCGCATCCAACTAAAAAAGCCCTCCTGACTTCGCCAGGAAGGCTTTGTGCGGAAGAGGAGATTCGAACTCCCACGCCAGTTACGGCGCTACCACCTCAAAGTAGTGCGTCTACCAGTTTCGCCACCTCCGCAAAACTTAAAATGGACTGCAAAAATAGACTTTCCGGGCAATAATTCCTGCTTTCAAATTCCTTCGTTCTCAAATTTTCAAATACGCACCCTCCTTCACTTTCATCCGACGAAAATTCTGCGATGGCGGATCGCTTGGGCCGCTTGCGCTATGGCTTCAGCGACGGTGCACAGGAAAGAATTTTCAAATTCTCTTGAGTACAATCCGGAACGTCGTTCCCTTTCCAGGCTCTGAATGTTTTACGAATAATTCGCCTTTATGATATTCTTCAATTATCCGTTTCGATAAGGTAAGTCCCAATCCCCATCCTCTTTTCTTTGTTGTAAACCCCGGATTGAATACACGCCGGATATTGGCTGCAGAAATCCCTTTTCCGGTATCGGAAACATCAATGACCACTTGTTGGGCTTCGTTCTTAATATCCACACTGATTTTCCCCTTTCCTTCCATGGCATCGAGGGCATTTTTAAACAGGTTCTCCATCACCCAGTCAAATAGAGGTCTGGAGATATATGCCTCTATCGTTGCGGATCCGTGCGTTTCCAGTAAGAACTGCACTTTGGACGTGGTGCGTCTGCGAATGTATTCCACCATCTGCTGTACCTGAAAAATGATATCTGACTTTTCGAGGTTGGGAATGCTGCCGATCTTGCTGAACCGGTCGGAAATGAGTTTCAGACGGTCAACGTCTTTCTGCAGTTCGGAGACGGTATCTGAAGACGTTCCTTCTTCCTTTAACATTTCAATCCAGCCTTGTAAAGAGGAAAGTGGCGTACCTAATTGATGTGCTGTTTCTTTAGCCATCCCCGCCCATACCTGGTTTTGTGTAGCGCGATTGCTGGTACTGATGGAATAGATGATAAAAAACACGAGTACGGCTACGAGCAAAAGTTGAATGATGGGAAAGTACTGGACCTGATCGAGCAAGGCAGTATGGCCGTAGTAATACCGGTTTGCCGTATAGGGAGAATCGCTCCATTTGATTTCCAGCGGCGGATTTTGAGAGCGAAATGTTTTCAACCGATCCGGAAGATAAGATTTATCCTGCGCTGCTTTTAGTGTATCCAGATTAAAAAAACTGGTGATGCTGTCCTTTTCATTGGTTTCGATGATGGGAATGGAATGTTGTTCATTGCGGATCAGGTTCGGAAGGGTGAGATCGGCTGGGTTCAGAATGGCTTTGCTGGCAGCGAGCCACTGTTCTATCTTCTGCTGTTCTTCCCGCTCAATTTTTTTAGCCAGATATTGGGAATAGAAAATGGTGCCGCAGACAATGCCAATACCCAGCAGGGCAAGGAGCCAGCGCCAGTTGAAATGAAATCCGATCATGCCGCTAAAGTAGTTAAAGCCGGTGAAATCATATTTCGGCATGGGGTTCCCTGTAGAACCCTTATTTTTGACTCTCCTTTTTATATCGTAACGAATTCAAGTGCCGGCTAAAGTATCAGTTGTAATTCTCAATTTTAACGGGCGCAAATACCTGGAACAATTTCTTCCCTCGGTATTGGCAAGTACATATTCCAATTTTGAAGTGGTGGTGGCCGACAATGCTTCTACAGATGATTCGCTGGAATTTCTTCAGGAATACTATCCCCAGGTACGTAAGATTTTATTGATCAGAAATTATGGCTATGCCGGAGGATACAACCAGGCGCTGAAGCAGGTGAAAAGCGATTATTATGTTTTGCTGAATTCAGATGCGGAAGTGACTCCAGGCTGGATTGAGCCGGTGATTGCGCTTATGGAAAAAGACAGGACGATAGGGGCTTGTCAGCCAAAGATTTTAAGTTATAATCAAAAAGATCATTTTGAATATGCCGGTGCTTCGGGCGGATGGATAGACTGGCTGGGATATCCTTTTGCACGGGGAAGGATATTCGATATTTGCGAGCAGGATAAGGGGCAATATAACGACGTATGCAAAATTTTCTGGGCGAGCGGCGCAGCAATGTTTGTA
>JAYVXJ010000135.1:0-2401 GCA_043785285.1 Chitinophagaceae bacterium | reverse complement strand
ATGGCGCATATTTACAGTGTGATCGGACAGAAAATGCAAAACGACCGGGAGATCTGGTATATGATCGATTCTTCCTTCATCACCACTTTACCAGATACCTGGGGTATCGGGGAACGGTTCCTGATGCTGCCCATCAATAAATGGGATGTGGAATACCAGCGTGTGGTGCTTGGAGGAATTACCTGCGACAGTCATGATTATTACGATTCAGAAGAACATATCAATGAAGTATTTCTTCCGAAACTCAATAACGGTGAACCGCTCTATCTCGGTTTTTTCCATACCGGTGCCTATCAGGATCAGATCAGTGGTTATGGTGGAATCAAACATTGCCTGATTCCCTCTCCGAAACACGTGCTGATGAATTATGATAAAAACGGGAAGCTGGTTGACTGGCTTTATGCCAAAGAGCAGACGGCACAAAGCATGTTAAAGATACTCGGGTATAAATAATAAGGAATCCGGTTATCCGGAAGGGGAGAAGCGCTTAGTGCCTTTTCAGCTTATATTTCCTGCTGACCTTCTTGCTGTTGAAATAATCATTCAGCTGTTCCTCTGTCATATTGGTATTATCATCAATCGGCACTTCGATCAATTGTATCTGGATCTGCTTCATTTCATCCTTCAGCTTATTTATCTTCTTTACAATATCCATGTCTTTTTCGCCGGTCAGCGAATTTTCATGCAATTGGTATTCGAGCCTTTTAATGGAAGAACGAATCAGGGAAGCCGAGTTTTGTTCTGCTGTTTTTGTAGGGGCTACCGCTTCTTTTACAGGAACCAGGGCTACGCCGGCGCTTGGGAGAATCTTCCCGGTATTTTGGGCTGAAGGACTGCTGGCGGAAGAGAAAACAGTCCCCCCCAGAGCCGAGGATGCGGTAGTCAAATCAAAGGTGGTTCGTGTACTGTGGGTATTCTTTACTTTTTTATCCAGTTGAAGGAATGCATATTTCAACTGAAGCACATACATGGATACGGATTTCACTGTGCGCTGGTATTCCTGCAGCATAACCGGATAGTTAAGCGCATCCTTTACATATATTCTCACAATAGCCGTATCCTTTGCATAAAATTTGTTGACCCCGATAAAATTAAGCAGCACGAGACGTTGTTTACCACTATCCGAATCTTTGATAAAATCGAAAGACGGACTCCATACAAAATCATCATCGCATTTTTTTACGATCGTATAATTTTTGAGTGGGACATTGGAATAGAAACTGATGGATTCCACAGGGAAACTTCCATCTTCACATTCAATTCTAAAATTAACCGTATCTCCCTCCTCTATATAAAGGGTGCTGTTCACCGTAGGTTTTATGCGGGAAGGAACAATTTCCGTGGTAAAAAACAGGATGCTAAAAGACGTATCTACGCGTTCCCTGGGATCATGCATGTTCTGGACACCCACGGTAACCTTATACGGGTAATCATATTTTAGCCTTCCGGAAAGGAAATACGATTTATCTGCCTTAAAGGAAAGCAGGCCATTGTCTTTATTGATTTTCAACCCCAGGGGAGAGTTTCTCAGATACCAGAAATAATGAGAAGGATTTTTATTGATCTCCAGGTTATAATTCATCGTGGAATCCACGTGTAATGTAACATAGGGATTCAGGTTGCGGATCCGCAACGCAGTGTCTTCTGATTGCCGGACGGAGTCGAGTACGGTCCGGCGAATGGAATCGACTACAGTTGGCAAACGGGTATCAGGGTTCTGACAAAAACAGGGGATACTCACCAGCATCCCGAGAATAATCATTCCAACATTTGAACAGCATCTGGCTTTATTCATGGATAGTCATTGGGAAAAATTAAACCCGAAATTAACTAAGCAAGCCTATACTACAAAGTCGTAAATAGAAATCCCTTCCAGGATTGGAAGGGATTAAAACAAAACCAACTGCATATAAGCTCTTTACAGATCAGCTATTAATCAATATTAATCTGTCGTGCACCCTGTTTTACTTCATCCTTTTTTGGGAGGAGAAGCTTTAACAAGCCGTTTTCATATTTTGCCTGGATGCCATTGGCATCAACACTGCTGTCGATGGAAAAACTACGTTTAAAACTTCGGAAAGAAAATTCACGGCGAATGGTCTTAACCTCTTCGTTAGCAGGAGCTTCTTCCTTCTTTTCAAAACTGATGGTAACCAATCCCTGTTCTACCTGAATTTTAAAATCTTCCCTGGAACGTCCGGGAACATTCAGTTCCAAGTGGTAGGCATCAGGCGTTTCATGAATATTTGTTTCCGGAAATTGAAAGGCATCCTGACCAAAAGATTTGGCTACTACCGGAAATTCATTCAGAAAATCACCGAATAGATTTCCAAAAGGTCTGTTGTTAACTTTTACGACTGTCATAATTTTATCCTTTAAAGGTTGATAAATGATTTGTATA
>JAYVXJ010000134.1:0-7990 GCA_043785285.1 Chitinophagaceae bacterium | reverse complement strand
AAAAAGGCCTTAAAAAAAGAAGCTGGATTTTCATGATTTCATCTCCTTTATATAAAACCTTAAAAAGGCTAACTTGTTGTTGTTTAAAGGTAAATTTTTTTCTATGGTTTCTACTCCGGCACCACTTGCAGAAAGGCTCCGGCCCAAATCACTTGATCAGCTGGTGGGCCAGCAGCATCTTACAGGCAAAGGCAGCATACTCAGAACCGCCATCGAACAGGGAAAAGTGCCTTCGATGATCCTTTGGGGCCCTCCCGGCACAGGGAAAACCACCATTGCCAACATCATTGCCCATACAATGAAAGTTCCTTTTTATACCCTGAGTGCCATTTCCTCCGGCGTAAAAGAGGTCAGGGAAGTGATCGAAGAAGCAAAACAAAAAGAAAAAGTAATCCTTTTTATAGATGAAATCCACCGCTTTAATAAAGGGCAACAGGATGCTTTGCTGGGGGCAGTGGAGAAAGGGATTGTAACTCTTATTGGCGCTACTACGGAAAATCCATCTTTTGAAGTGAATAGCGCCTTACTGAGCCGGTGCCAGGTTTACGTGCTGAAACCACTGAATAAGGAGGACCTGATACAGGTTATGGAAATGGCCATTAAGAACGATCTGTCTTTTCAGGGAAAACAAATTGAACTCAAAGAAACCGAAGCGCTGATCAATATTTCCGGCGGTGATGCACGGAAGCTCCTCAATCTACTGGAATTGGTCATTGATTCCGGCGGTAGTAAAAAAATCGTCATCACGGATCAGCTGGTCATGGATACGGCCCAGCAACGGATCGCATTATATGATAAAAAGGGAGAGCAACATTATGATATCATTTCAGCCTTTATCAAATCCATGCGCGGAAGCGATCCCAATGCAGCCGTTTACTGGCTGGCCCGGATGATTGAAGGCGGCGAGGACGTAAAGTTCATTGCCCGCCGGATGTTAATCCTGGCCAGTGAAGATATCGGCAATGCAAATCCCAATGCCTTATTGCTGGCAAATGCCACATTCGATGCCGTGAATAAAATAGGCTATCCAGAATCCCGGATTATTCTTTCACAATGCGCTGTGTACCTCGCTTCCTCGGCAAAAAGCAATGCGTCGATAGCGGCCATTGACGAAGCCCAGGCGATGGTCAAAAGAACCGGTGACCTTCCGGTGCCTTTACACATACGCAATGCGCCAACCCGGTTGATGAAAAACATGGATTACGGAAAAGGGTATCAATACAGCCATAGTTATGAGCAGAATTTTTCACCACAGGAATATCTTCCGGATGAGATCAGCGGGAATGTTTTTTATGAACCCGGAAAAAACGCAAGAGAGGAAGAGGTGAGAAAACACCTGAGGGGTTTGTGGAAGGAGAAGTATAAGTACTAATTTGAAAATGTGCTGATTTGAAAATTTAAAACCGAATGATACGGCATCTGCGAACCCTGTTCTCAATTTTCAAATCAGCACATTTTCACATTTTCTTCTTCAATCTCTCCCTGATATCAGCTACCGGCACCTGCTGAACTGGCAGATGCAGGTCCAATGCCAGAACTGCCGCTACAGCAGCCGACTGACTGATCACCATAAACACCGGTTCCATCCGGATGGAACCATAGGCAATATGGCTGGCAGATAAACAAACGGGCACCAGCAGGTTGCTGCATTCAGCAGCTTTTGGAACAATGGCGCGATAAGAAACCGGGTATGGAGGGAAACCGCCAACCTGCACGTCTCCTTCATTTTTTACCATTCCATTTACGACAACCCGCTGACAGTTGTGGGAATCCATGCTGTAGGCAGCCATACCAATCCCATCGCTGACTTTTTCAGCGCCGGTACAATTTGCCTGGGTCATCACATATTCGCCAATCATCCGTCTCGCTTCGCGTATGTATACCTGTGTCGACCAGTTACCATTGTCTTTATATTCGTCTTTCGGGTAACCCCATTGCAGCATTTCCTTTCGCAAATGCATGGACACCCGTTCATCATGCCCTAAAAAATACAATAACCCCTTCACATATAATTCATGCTTGCGAATGATTTCCCGCCTGGTTTCCGCATCGGCTTCGGGATAAGCATAGTTCATACCGATCATATCGGTAGAAAAAGGGCCGTTGTTGTTGATATCTGTTTTCCTCCCCGGCATCAGATTAAAATTCAATACTCTGTCCTCCAACGTGGCCGGCTTTTTCTTTTCGAGATACCGTAACAATAAGGTATACCAACCGGAATCATATCCCATAGGCCGGGTAATGTCAATCCGATTAGCAGCACTGTCGGTTAAGCAAATCCTGTAATTATAGGCCTGGATCTTTTTATCGCCGGCGCCATCAGCATCAGGTTTTTCATTGCTGATGCCCCACAATAAACCACTTTGGGGTTTACCCGGAACAACATACGGGTCCACGCCATCCGGAAACTGGTGTTTGTCTAATAATTGCACCCCATTATACGTTTCATGATACTGGCTGTTGGACTCACGGCCAACGGTATACGAAACGCCCGCCATAGCCATCAGATCGCCTTCATAAGAACAATCTATAAAAACCTTAGCTTTTATGATCCGGTTATCCCCGGAAGAAGATATATCTGTATTGCCGGTTTTTATTTCCTGTATTTCCTGTTTATTCCTGGCAACGGATAGTATCCTTTGCTTATACCATACGTCCACTTTTCCAAGTCTGAGATATTCATTGAATACCTCTTCCGCAACATGAGGTTCAAAAATCCATTGTTCGGGTTTCCCATAGTGTTTTCCGATCCGATGGTAAAAATCTCTCGCAAGCCCGGTGATGGCCGATTTATTACCGATATCGGTGTTTCCCAGGCCGCCCGAGGTTATACCACCCGGGTGCTTGTCCGGCGATACAAGCAGAACAGTTTTACCCATCCTGCTGGCCGTATAAGCGGCTATTACAGCACCTGATGTAGCACCATATATACATATGTCAACCGTTCGGATTTCCTGAGCTTCAAGCCGGGAAATCCAAAGGACTGTTGCTATCCATACCAGGTGAAACCGCATATAATGTGTAACTAGGTAAATGTGAAAATAGGCAAATGTTTTGGCCGTTGAAGCATAGATACCGGCACCTCATTCAAATATCAGTTCCCCAGCCAATACCGGATAATTTAAATAATGCATTTTCGTATAGCTTTGTCAACGGTAGAATAAACGTTCGTTTTCCCATTTACCTATTTCCACATTAACATGACCTGGCACTGCAAAAACTTCAACGACCTCAGCCTACACGAATTGTATGCTATTTTACAATTGCGTAATGAGGTTTTTGTTGTGGAGCAAAACTCTCCTTTTCAAGATTGTGACAGCAAGGATTTTAAAGCCTTTCATTTAATGGGAATGGAAAACGGGAAACTATTGGCTTATTCCCGCCTGATCCCGGCCGGAATTTCCTATCGGGAATCTTCGATCGGCCGCATAGTAAGTTCCCCTGTTGCCAGGGGAAAAGGCCTCGGAAAAGAACTTATGCAGGAAAGCATACAACGCACTAAACAACTCTTTCACACAGAATCCATACGCATTGGCGCTCAATTATATCTCCTGCATTTTTACAACCGTTTCGGTTTTATAAAAGACAGCGACATCTATCTCGAGGATAACATTCCCCATATCCAAATGTTGATAAAACCAAAATGAAACCGGATTCCCGTATTTGGAATTTGTCCAAATAATATAGTTTATCCTGCCTACACCATTTTAAGAATAATTCCCGTTCTTGTTGGGTAACCGGTTTTATTTTATTAATAACCGAAATCCAAACCGCCGAAAACTAAATCGATATTCCATGAAAACAGGTCTACACTCCTATATACGGAAGTGTTTGTGCTCACTGGCGATTCTGCTGGTCTTCTATATTCCATCATTCAGCCAACTTTCTGCCGGCAATTATTTTGAAGCTGGTTTTACCGTAGGCCCGATGGTTTTCCTCGGAGATCTTGGTGGACATATGGGAAAAGGGACCCCTTTTCTAAAAGACTACAATATGAACGCCACCAAACTTTCCTATGGTGTTTATCTCGCAGCGCATCCCAATGAAGTTTTAGGATTCCGTCTTTCCCTCAATTTCGGGAAAGTAGATGGAGATGATAGTTATATTAAGGGTAAAGGTGGAATGGAAGAAGCGCGTTTGGCCAGAAACCTTAATTTCAAATCCAATATTACCGAAGCAACTTTTATGGCTGAAGTATATCCCACCGTACTATTTGAAGATCAACCCACTGAATTAACCGGGCGACTTAGACCTTATGGCGTGATTGGTGTGGGTGTGTTTCATTTCAATCCAATGGGCTCTTATATTGATCCCAATACGTCTCAGGCTACCTGGGTTTACCTGCAACCACTGCATACGGAAGGACAGGGATTCCCTGAATATCCAAACCGGAAAAATTATGCGCTGACGCAATTGAACATCCCGATGGGCGCGGGACTCAAATATTATTTCAGCGAGAAAGTAAATCTTTCGTTTGAACTTATCCATAGAAAAACATTCACAGATTATATTGATGATGTGAGTACGAACTTTGTCGATCCAAGCTTATTCGCTGCACATCTTCCGGCTGGTACGGCACAGATCGCTGCTGCCATGGCCAATAAAAGTCCTTTACAGGGTGTTCCTGGCAGTGCTTATAATCCTGGAGATAAAAGAGGAGACCCCACCCAAAAGGATGCCTACTTCACGTTTGGCTTTAAACTGGGTGTGCGCCTTGGAGATAATAACAGATATAGCAATTCAACAAGATGCCCATTGTTGAGATTCTAAATAGTTTTTGTTGATTCGTACCCTTTATTTTTTTTAACCCTTACCATGAAAACCGTATCCCGGAAATTATGTGCCAGATTACGTCCCGCGATGATATCTGTTGCTTTAGTCACCTCAACCGTCCTTTCTTATGCAGGGAGTTTTCCTTCCGGCCAGACGGCTGTGGTTATTACGAGAAACCTGAACAGCAAAAAGCACAAGATCAGGCTTTTTACCGCATCAGATTCCAAAACACTTTTATTTACCGTAGATGGTGTGGATGGAAAACAGTACACACTCTTCGTGTTCGATCTGGATGGAAAACTGGTAACCCAGTCCGGCATCCAAAATCACGAAACCAGCATCCTGCCGGCAATCAGTCCGGGCGGATATCTGTATGCAGTATTTGTGAAAGATCAGAAAGTGGAAAGCGGCCAGCTGACCGTGAAATAACATTTAACTCAAAACCAATAAGCGGCGGGAAAATTGGTAAGATCCGTATATCCGAAGGTTAAGTAAAACCTGATCCGTTCCCTATTTTTGTACCCAACGATTTTATTAATTCAATCCCGCTTCTCTTATTGGCCTGAATACCTGTTTTGGTTCTCCAATATTCTCAACGGCCGGCGACGAGCAATTGCCGCCCGTTTGTTTTTTATTTCATCTCTGCTTTCAAATATTTTCCTGTAAAACTTTCTTTCACGTCCATTAGTTTTTCCGGCGTTCCTTCAAACAGTACCCTGCCCCCTCCATCCCCACCTTCCGGTCCCAGGTCAATCACGTGATCGGCCACTTTAATTACATCCATATTGTGCTCGATAACCAGCACGGTATTGCCCCGGTCAACCAGCTTATTCAACACAACCAGCAAATGACTGATATCTTCAAAATGTAATCCTGTTGTGGGTTCGTCGAGTATATAAAACGTTTTACCCGTTTCCCGTTTGGATAATTCGGTTCCCAGTTTCACCCGTTGCGCTTCTCCTCCACTGAGGGTTACCGCCGATTGTCCGAGTGTGATATATCCCAGCCCCACTTCCTGCAATACTTTAATTTTACGATACAGATAATGCACATTCTGGAAAAATTCCACGGCTTCATCAACGGTCATATCCAATACGTCGCTTATCGATTTACCCTTGTAACGAATCTCCAGCGTTTCCCGGTTATATCTTTTACCATTACATTTTTCACAGTGTACATATACATCCGGTAAAAAATTCATCTCAATCACGCGCAAGCCTCCCCCTTCACATACATCGCAACGGCCGCTTTTTACATTGAATGAAAACCTGCCGGCATTATATCCCCGGATCTTGGCTTCCGGTACCGATGCAAAGAGCGTACGGATATCGGTAAAGAATCCGCAATACGTTGCCGGATTACTTCGCGGGGTGCGACCGATCGGTGATTGATCAATCTCGATCACCTTATCAATATTTTCCAATCCTTTTATACTTTTATACTCCAGTGCCGCACCGCGCGAACCAAAAACATGATGACTCAATACGGGATATAATGTTTCATTGATCAACGTGGATTTACCACTTCCGCTAACTCCTGTTACCACAATGAATTTTCCCAACGGCAGCCGGACATCCACATTTTTTAAATTATTCCCGTTCGCTCCTTTCAACTCCAGCACTTTCCCATTTCCTTTCCGCCGCTCTGCAGGAATGGGAATTTTAAGATGACCATTTAAATAATCTGCCGTAAGCGTATTGAGCTTCAGCATGGCTTCCGGCTTTCCCTGAGCAACCACGCGGCCTCCATGATGTCCGGCCTTCGGGCCGATATCAACCAGATAATCAGCAGCCATCATGATTTCCTTATCGTGCTCCACCACCAGGATACTGTTCCCGATATCACGCAGATTCTGCAAGGCCAGTATCAGCCGTTGATTGTCGCGCTGATGCAACCCGATACTCGGTTCATCCAGAATATAGGTGATCCCCTGCAACTGCGACCCGATTTGCGTAGCCAGCCGGATACGCTGCGATTCGCCACCACTCAGTGTTCTGGTGGGCCTGTTCAGGGTAAGATAAGTAAGC
This sequence comes from Chitinophagaceae bacterium, assembly GCA_043785285.1. Taxonomy (GTDB): domain Bacteria; phylum Bacteroidota; class Bacteroidia; order Chitinophagales; family Chitinophagaceae; genus Puia. Next base: position 1,190 of record JAYVXJ010000134.1, on the reverse strand, counting down.
CCTACATCCAGCAGGAATTGAAGCCGCTCCCGGATTTCTTTTAAAACATCTTTAGCAATCGTGTTCTGTTTATTACTTAATCTTTTTTCAATCCCCCCAAACCAGGCATATAATTTATCCAGGTTGAGTTCGTTCAGTTCGGCAATATTTTTATTATCAACCCGAAACCACAAACTCTCTTTCTTCAATCTCGCTCCGCCACAGGCATCACAGGTTTTCAGTTCCATAAATTTCTCCACCCACTCTCTGAGGGAATCTGTGCCCGATGCACCAAACCACCTTTTGAGCATAGGGATCAATCCCTCATATTCAGTAGTACCTGCCGCGTTTTCATTTTCGTCAAAATCCAGACTATTTTCGGTTGCCGTCTCCGTAGTTCCATACAGGATCAGATTCAATGCTTTTGGGGGCATATCTTTTATGGCGGTATCCAGGCTGAATTTATTTTTCTTCGCCAGTTTCTGCACCTGGTTAAACACATACGCTTCGCGTTCGCCACCCAACGGAACGATGCCGCCTTCATTCACCGATTTATGCTCATCCGGAATAATAGCGTTCAGACTTACCCGGTATACAGCGCCTAGTCCTTTACATAACGGGCAGGCACCATAAGGAGAGTTGAAGGAAAAACTGTTGGGAGAAGGTTCTTCATAGCTGATGCTTGTGTCTTCACACATCAGGTGCTTGCTGTATTGCACTACCTGATTGCTTTCGTTGATCAAAAGAAACATCAGGTCCTTTCCCATCTTGAGCGCATTCTGAATACTCTGGCTCACCCGTGTTCTCATATCTGCAGTTACAGCCAGCCGGTCTACCACTACTTCAATATCATGAATTTTATACCGATCCACCTGCATCTTCGCCACCAGATCTTTCACTTCTCCATCCACCCGCACTTTTACAAAACCTTTTTTGCGAATGTCTTCGAATAATTCCCGGTAATGCCCTTTCCGCCCGCGAACAACCGGTGCCAACACCGATATTTTTTTGTTTTTAAATTTCTGAAAAATATTCTCCACGATCTCCTCCTCGCTGAACTTCACCATCTTCTTACCGGTGTTATACGAAAAGGCTTCCCCGGTACGCGCATAGAGCAACCGTAGGAAGTCATATACTTCGGTAACCGTGCCCACGGTACTTCGCGGATTTCGGTTGGTGGTCTTTTGTTCAATGGAGATCACCGGGCTCAG
>JAYVXJ010000133.1:0-8000 GCA_043785285.1 Chitinophagaceae bacterium | reverse complement strand
CTCCGCCTGCTGGCTGGCGACCCTGATCTTTTATATTTTTCACTTTATCCCCCAATGGACCTATCGTTTTCTGATCAGCATATCCATTTTGTTCCTGGTTGTTTTGGCTCTTTTTAAAATTCCTTATACAAGGGACAAATGGAATGAACTTAAAAATTATCCTAAACTGGGGGAAATCAAACTGGATAAAGACGCTTCCCTCGGAAGAAGCTGGGGAGGCACGTCCATCCGGATGGCCCTTTGGGCATGCAGTGAGGACCTCATCCAACGCCACCCGTTCACCGGCGTAGGCACGGGCGATATTCAGGACAGTCTGCAACAGGCTTATGAAAACCGAAAGTTTTATTTCGCCTCCCGTTATAACCGGTATAATATTCACAACCAATACCTGCATATGATGCTTGGTTTTGGTGTGGTGGGTCTGGCAATATTGCTTGCCTGTATAGCCGCTCCGGCCCTGATCCTGAAAGCTGACCCCTTTGCCCGGATCAGGTTGCTTTTTTTACTGCTGTTCTTCCTGATCTGTTTTACCGAAGTAATCCTCGATACTAATAAAGGGATTATCTGGTATTCTTTTTTTAATTCGATATTTGCATTTGGCACGGGTCAGAAAGAATCATAACCCTATCCTGCTGCCAATCAATCTAACAGAACAGATTCATGCAAGATAATCAGCCTGCTTCCCAACCGGAAATCGATCTATTTTATTTTTTGCGTCCAATCACCGACCTCCTGAAAAAAGGGTGGCGGATAATCATTTATTATTTTCTGACCTTACGGAGAAACCTTTATCTTTTTTGGGCAATTATTATACTATCCGGGATTGCAGGTGCTCTGCTCAGGTTTGTCGTTCCCCCTGCCTATGATACGGAAGCCATTTTTGTTTCCCATATCATTCCCGCCGGGATCTGCACGGAAATAATAGAAAGTCTGAATAGCCATTCCATCCGGCTCGACAAAGAACTTCAAATCAGTGCTCCCGCAGCCGCCAGCATCAGGAAATTAGAATCTTTAGAACTTGGCTCCTACGATGTGCGCAGAGTTTATGATTCTTTGCTATATTATAATAATGGCGATTCTGCACTTAAAGCAATAAAAATCACGCTTTTTCTGAATAACCAGAATTACCAGGACACCATTCAATCAGCGCTGGTAGCGTATCTCGAACATTCTCCCTATGCCCAGAAAAGAACCGTTGCAAGAAGAGAAGCACTGCTTATGTTCCGGACATCCCTGGTGGAAAAGCTGGAAGGCCTGGACAGTACCCAGCAAATCGTAAACAACAGTATTCTTCCCCGCAGGGAATATACAGCCAGTCATCCAATCAACCCGGTAGATGTTTATAAAGCAACCTTATATTATAATAAACAAAAAATATTGATAGACCAGGAACTTTCCATCATGGATAATGTGGAAATTTTGCATCCGTTTACCCGGTTTGACACGTTTAATTATCCCAACTATTTGCAATTATTTTTTTTAGCCCTTGCTGTAGGTCTTGTGCTGTCACTGATCCTGACTCCCTTGCTGGGTAAAAAACCGAAATTGGTATGAAGACCCTGATCGCTTATCTCAAACCTTATAAAATGCTGGTAGGGCTTACCCTGTTACTGGCCACCCTGAATATCGGGTTCTCCCTGTTCGACCCGATCATTTTCGGAAAGATCGTTAACCTTTCCAACGAATATGTTCAGGCCAAAAAACTACATCATGATTTTTCCGCTGATAACTTTTTCACCGCTTTCTCCTGGACCCATCCAGGCGTTATCAACCTGTTGCTCCTTTCTGTGGCTGTTGCCATGGTAAGCCGCCTCGCCAAAAATTTCCAGGATTATTTTATGAATGTGGTGGTGCAGAAGTTTGGGGCTAAAGTGTTTACTGACGGACTGCAGCATGCGATGAAACTACCTTATCAGGATTTCGAAGACCAGCGCAGCGGGGAAACCCTGGGTGTATTACAGAAAGTAAGAGAGGATACCGAACGGTTCATCAACTACTTTATCAATGTGCTTTTCGGCGTGATCATAGGGGTCGTTTTTGTTTTTACCTATGCAGCCATCTGGATACACTGGAGCATTCCGATTGTTTATCTCACCGGGATTCTGCTGCTCACCTACATCAGTAATGTGCTCAGCAGAAAAATCAAGAGTATTCAGAAAAATATCGTTTCCCAAACCACCTCTCTGGCCGGTTCCACTACGGAATCCCTGAGAAATATCGAACTGGTGAAAAGTCTGGGCCTCACCCAGGAAGAAGTAACCCGGCTGAATAAGAATACCTATAAGATCCTTGGCCTCGAACTCACTAAAGTGAAACGCGTCCGGAGCATTAGTTTTATACAGGGAACTTTTGTAAACACCTTACGCCAGGTGATCCTATTCATTTTAATGTGGCTGATCTTTAAAGATAAAATGAATGCGGGCCAGCTGGTAACCATGCAGATCTTTTCGTTCTTTGTATTCGGACCTTTGCAGGATATCGGCAACATTATCATGAGTTACCGCGAAGCAGAAGCCTCTCTGAATAATTTTACTGAACTTATGAAGAAGGTTCCTGAACTCCAGGCTACAAATCCAAAACATCTCGGGAAAATAGAACAACTTAGTTTTCAGGATGTGGTCTTTAAACATAAATCCGTTCAGCACTACGCCATTGATCATATCAGTTTTGATGTGAACGTGGGAGAGACGATTGCTTTTGTTGGACCTTCCGGCTCCGGCAAGTCAACCCTGATGAAACTCCTGGTCGGTTTATACCGGCCCATGAGCGGAAGCATCCTATATAATAATTTGGATGAAAATTCGATTAACTTCGACGACCTGCGCAATCAAATTGGCTTTGTTACCCAGGATACCCAGTTATTTTCCGGAACCATCCGCGAAAACCTCCTGTTTGTAAACCCAAATGCAAGCCAGGAAGATCTGCTGGATGTATTGCAGAAAGCTTCCTGCAATGGCCTGTTGGAGCGGGCGGAGAATGGGCTTGAAACCAGGATCGGGGAAGGCGGACTGAAACTATCCGGCGGTGAAAAACAACGGATATCCATTGCCCGGGCCCTCCTGCGTAAACCCCGCGTGCTCATCTTTGACGAGGCCACTTCGGCACTGGATTCATTAACCGAACAAGAAATTACCAGCACTATCCGGGAAGTTTCTTCCCAGAGAAATCAGATCACGATATTGATCGCACACCGTTTGTCAACGATCATGCACGCCGACCGCATTTACGTGCTGGAAAAAGGCGAAGTGGTGGAAACCGGCACCCATAGCTCCTTGCGAGAAGAAAAAGGATTGTACTATGCCATGTGGCGGCAGCAGATCGGGGAAAGAAAAAACAGCCAGGATATTCCTGAATCAGAAATGAGCATCACCAGTTAAATCCCGATGGAAAAACTATCCATTGTTATCATCTGCTTTAATGAAGAAAATAATATCGGGCGATGCATTGATTCGGTTAAGTCTGTGGCAGATGAAATCGTGATCCTTGATTCTTTTTCAACCGATCAAACAGTCCGGATTGCCACCGAAAAAGGGGCAATAGTAAAACAACAGGCTTTCAACGGATACATTGAAAAAAAAAATGACGCCCTTGCCCTGGCTTCCCACCATTACGTATTGAGTCTTGATGCCGATGAGGCCCTGGATCAGATCCTCCGGGATTCCATTCTGAAAGAAAAAGAACATTTTTCTGCAGCTGCTTACCGAATGAACCGTTGCACGAGCTACTGTGGTCAGTTTATACGTCACGGAAGCTGGTATCCTGACCGGAAGCTGCGTTTATTTGACAAAAGAATTGCCCATTGGGGTGGAACAAATCCACACGATAAAATTGAATTAAATCAGGAGGTGGACATCCATCAGCTGAAAGGGGATATCCTGCATTATGCTTATCAATCCGTGGATGATCATGCTGCCCAGAATAACAAACTGAGCACGATGGCTGCCAATGCGCTTTTTAAAAAGGGAAAAAGAACCCGTGTAATAAACATACTCGCAAATCCTTTCTGGGCCTTTATTCAAAGCTATCTGGTGCGGGCCGGATTCCGGGATGGGTTTTTCGGATTGGTCATTGCTATCCAGATTGCCCACATCACATTCCTCAAGCACGTCAAATTATACCTGCTCCAAAAAGCATCAAAATAGCGTTTATCTTTGCAAAAATAACTTACCTATGGCAGGGAAACCCGGAATAATATGGAGCATTCTCACACAGAAATGCCCTCATTGCAGACAGGGTGCTATGTTTTCAAACCCCAATCCCTGGATCCTGAAAGAGATGACAAAAATGCCACAGCATTGTCCGGTATGCGGACAACTCTTTGAGCTGGAAGTGGGATTCTGGTATGGTACCGCTTATGTAAGCTACCTGCTGACGGTTGTATTCTCCGGTATAAGTTTTGGGCTTTGGTGGCTGACGATCGGATTTTCCCTGCAGGATGATCGCTTCTTCTGGTGGTTGGGTATCAATGCCGTACTGCTGCTGGTTCTGCAACCCTGGTTCATGCGGGTCAGCCGGGCCATGTATCTTTATTTCTTTGTATCCTATGATGAGAATTATGCATCGGCACCCCCTAAAACATTCGACTACTCCTCCCAGAATTATTTTCTTAAAAAAGAAGACCCACTCAAATAGTATAAATAAAAAAGCCAGGAAAATCTCCCGGCCTATTGAATCTATGATAGGGGTTAGTAAGCCTCTATAACGTAAAATTATAAAGAATATTATATATCCAAACTATTCAGAGATCTTTTAACCGGAATATATCTTTTGCCCGAACACCCTTTTCGGTCTGTTGAACGGTACAACATTCATTCACCGGATCATGCTCAAAGAAAAGGATAAAGTTTTTCTCCACTGCTTCTTCTAAAAGGGATTTCTTTTCGTGAAGCGTCGTTAACGGAAACATATCGTAAGCCATCACATAAGGAACCGGGAGATGGCCAAGCGATGGAAACAAATCTGCCACATAAACGATCGTTCTACCTTTATATTCCATTTGCGGAAGCATCATGGATGCGGTATGTCCGTTTACAAACCGGATTTTTAACCCGGGTAAAAAATCAGCCATAGGTAAACGATTCTTTTCTCTCTCCTCCGGAACGGTGATCAGATTAAGTCTGCCGCTTTCTTTGATCGGAAGAATATTCTCCTTCAGAAAAGAAGCCTTCTCCCGGTCATTCGGCTTGGTGGCCCACAGCCAGTGCTTTTCATTGCTCCAGTAGCTGGCATTCGGAAATGCCGGAATCAATTTGTCTCCGCTACGGATTATGCTTCCCCCGCAATGATCAAAATGTAAATGCGTGAGGAAAACATCGGTGATGTCTTCTTTCCGAAAACCATTTTCTTTTAATGCAGCATCAAGACTGGCATCTCCATGCAGGTAATAATGACTGAAAAATTTAGCATCCTGTTTGTCGCCAATCCCATTATCCACCAGAATCAGTCTTCCGTCCTTTTCAATCAACAGGCAGCGGAGGGCCCAGGAACAAAGATTGTTGGCATCTGCGGGGTTGGTTTTATTCCATATGATCTTGGGAACCACACCAAACATGGCGCCTCCATCAAGTTTAAAGTATCCGGCTTGAATTGTGTAAAGATTCATAGAGCAAAATTAATGGGTTGACATACATTTTCAACCGTCAACCAAATGCCGTGATCTCCTATATGCATCAAACAACCAAATCAGTCCGACAACAAAGAAAAGAATAAGAGATAAGACTGAATTTTTCATACTACCCGTTATTTCCTCTATCAGTCCAAAGCTGAACATGCCGATGACGATCGCCAATTTCTCTGTGAAATCGTAATAGCTGAAATAGGAGGCCGTATCTTTTGTTTCTGGCATCAGCTTGGAATAGGTAGAGCGGCTGAGGGATTGAATACCTCCCATAACCAGACCAACCGCAATGGCCAGTCCATAGAATCCCATCTCCGGATTTCCGCCCTTTTCTTTATACAAGGCAGTGGAATAAGCGGCAAAACAAATGATGATCCAGAATAAAACCATCCCGATCAATACCCGCAGGTTTCCATACTTTTCTGAGAGCCGGCTCATCCAGATGGCGCCGGGAATGGCTACCAGCTGAATGATCACAACGGTTATTATGAGTTTGGTATCTTCCAGTTGCAACAATTTGCTTCCAAATAAAGTGGCTGCCAGCATTACGGTTTGAACGCCCATGCTGTAAAAGAAAAACCCCCGAAGGAATTTTTTCAGAATGGGTAGTTTTTTGATCTCCTGATATACTTTTTTCATTTCGGAAAACCCTTCCATAATGATTTTTGAACGGATGGGTGCAGATGATCTTGTTTCCGGTAGTACGGCAAAAGTAATTTGGGCAAACGCCGCCCACCATACACCAACCAGAAGAAAGGTAATCCGCGGGGCCAGAAAGGGATCGCGGGTAAGGGCCAGCACCAACACAAATCCGATGATCTGCAGAATAACACTTCCGATATAGCCATAAGAAAATCCCTTGGCGCTCACCCGGTCCCTGTCTGCCGGCGCGGCAATTTCCGGAAGGAAGGCATTGTAAAATACCAGGCTGCCCACATACCCCATGGCAGCCATCATAAAGCATAAAATGCCAAGCCAGAGGTTGGAGCCGTTAAAGAAATAGAGCATGGCGCAGCCCCCTGCACCGAGGTAACAAAAGAATTTCATGAAGGCTTTCTTATTGCCGCGCGTATCGGCAATGGAAGTAAGTACCGGATAAAGCAGGGCGATAAAAAGATAGGCAACAGCCAATGAATAATCATACAAAGAAGAGTTGACAAATTTCCTGCCCAGGAATGGAACCAGTTCACTCCCGAACTGTTTTTTGGTAACTGCTGTAAAATATATCGGGAAGAAGGTGGTGGTGATAACGAGGTTGTAAACAGAATTGGCCCAGTCGTACATCGCCCATCCACGAATCACTTTTTTGGAGGCTGTCTGCATAACCGATTGAGGCTTTTCTTAATGGATAATTCCCTTCCACACCAGGAGCAGAATCACAGAGCCGGCAAGAATACGATAGTACCCAAATAATTCGAATCCGTGCTTTTGCAAATACGTGATGAAAAATTTTATCGCTATCAGGGCCACGATAAAAGCAACCACACTGCCAATGGCCAGCAGGGTCATACTGTCTTTTGCAAATACTTCAGGATGGTCTTTGTGAACATCCCAACAACTCTTTACAGATGCAGCCAGCATGGTAGGCACGGCAAGGAAGAAAGAAAATTCCGCGGCAGTACGGCGATCGAGTTTTTGCGCAAGCCCTCCGATGATGGTAGCTGCACTGCGACTAAGGCCCGGAAACAGAATAGATAAAACCTGATAACAACCAATCACAAAGGCATTTTTATTGCTTACGGAATCCTGGGTGTGGATGGTTGGTTTGGTAAACAGTTTATCTATAAACAACAATACTATGCCGCCGGCGATCATCACGCAGGCAATAAACACGATATTGCCGAGCATGGAATCTATATGCTTTTTCAGCAGGACACCGAAAATGATGGCCGGGATCAGGGCAATGATGAGCTTGATATAAAATCTGATCTTCTTAAAATCGAAGAATTGTTTGTAGTAAAGTACAACAACAGATAAGATGGCTGCCAGTTGAATCACAATTTCAAACAGATCCGTGAACGCATTTTCGGTCACTCCGATGAGCGGGTTGGCAAACTTCATGTGGGCGGTGGAAGAAATAGGTAGAAATTCCGTAAGGCCCTCAATGATGGCGATGATGATGGCTTGGATAAGGCTCATTGAGGTTTCTTGGCTTTCGGTTTTTTAAAGATGCCCACAATTTCAAGTGCCAGGCCGCCAAGAATCAGAATAGGCGCAACAGTAATCCGTCTGAAACTGTATACCTGGGAAGGATCAAATACATTGGGATCTTTACTTTTACCACCGATCATCAGCAACAGTCCGAGCAGGATCGTTACCAGCCCGATGAGCATCCAGTGGTAATTTTCCTTACCAAATATGGGAACGTATTGCCTGGAAGAAG
>JAYVXJ010000132.1:0-2410 GCA_043785285.1 Chitinophagaceae bacterium | reverse complement strand
CGGGCATGGACTTAATTTCCGTTCTCACATCTTTCCCTTCATCAATAAATAAAGGCACAATAAAATCATTTGGGGAAAGTGAAGTTTCTGCCACCAGGCTCCTTATGGAGGGGTTGGTTCTTAATAGTCTACTTCTTTTTTGTAAATACATTTTAAAAATAAAAATTTAAAAGTAAAAAGTAAAAAAGGGAAAGGTCTTTTATCGGTCCGTTTCTTCCTTGTCCATTGTCAACTGTCTGTTGTCCATCAAACTAAACCCAATCCCTCGGTTTCAAACATACCTGCAATAATTCATCTTCCTTAGTTCCCGGTTCAGGCTGATAATCATAGGCCCACCTTGCTCTGGGTGGCAGGCTCATTAAAATACTTTCTGTTCTTCCTTTTGTTTTCAATCCGAATAAAGTTCCGCGGTCGTGAATTAAATTGAACTCCACGTATCTTCCTCTTCTGATCTCCTGCCAGAAAATTTCTTTTTCGCCATACGCGGTCTCCTTTCTTTTATTCACAATGGGAAGATAGGCTTCTAAAAAGGCATCTCCGTTGCGCTGCTGAAAGTTTAACAGGTTTTCAGCATCGACGTCCTGTGTTGGACGCAGGTGATCATAGAAAACACCTCCAACACCCCGCGTTTCTTTATTCCGATGGGTATTGGAAAAATAGTTGTCACCATTTTTTTTATATAGTGGATATAATTTACTGTCAAACGAATCCAGTACATTTTTTAACGTCTGATGAAAATGAATGGCGTCTTCTTCAAATAAATAATAAGGCGTAAGATCCGATCCGCCACCAAACCATCTGTCCGTCACGTACCCTTCTTCGTTGTACAATTCAAAAAAGCGCCAGTTGGCGTGTACTGTCGGCACATAAGGATTCAGGGGATGAATAACCAGGGATAATCCGCAGGCAAACCAGGTATCCCCCTCCATTTGTAGTTGCTTTCGCATGTCATCTGTTACCTGCCCATATACAACCGATGTGTTTACGCCGCCTTTTTCAAATACATGCCCATTCTCCAGCACCCTTGTCCTTCCTCCGCCGCCCTTACCAGCAGCTCTTTCCCATTCGTCCGTAACGAACACCGATTTGCCATCTGCTTTTGCTAATCCTGCGCAAATCGTTTCCTGCAGGCCATAGATATATTCAATCCATCTGCCTCTGAATGCTGCAGTTGCTGTTTTATAAAGAAGCGTTGCATTCATAATGAGCTTTTTTCGAAGTCGTTTTGATATGCATGATTTTTTACCGTGTCTACAAAGGCTTTGGCATGATCCACGGGCACGTTCGGAAGTATGCCATGACCCAGATTGGCGATATGTCCGTGCGGTCCAAAATTATTCAGCATCCGGGTAACCTGCTTTTTCAATTCCGGGATGGGCGTGAGTAAGCGCGCCGGATCAAAATTTCCCTGCAGGGTAACCTGCGAACCTGCGAATTCTCTTGCCGTATCCGGCCGGATGCACCAATCCACGCCAATACCGGCAGTTCCGGTAGCCGCCATTTCCGCGAGCGAATGCCAGGCCCCCTTGGCAAACAAAATGGTAGGCACTTCATCTTTCAAAGCAAGGATAATCTGACGCATGTATTGCAAAGAGAAAATTTCAAAATCATCCGGTCCCAATAATCCGCCCCAGCTATCAAACAACTGCAGCACATCGGCTCCCGCTTTTACCTGTTGCCGGAGATAAGCGATGGTTGTGTCCGTTAACATTTGCAGCAGCCGGTGCGCGAGTTCGGGTTGCGTATAACAGAAACTCTTGGTGAGATCAAATGTTTTGGATCCTTTTCCCTCTACCATATAACAGAGCAGGGTCCAGGGAGCGCCCGCAAATCCGATTAAAGGTACGCGGCCGTTCAGTTCCTGTTTGATTAACCGGATCGCTTCAAATACATATCCTAATGAATCATTCACATCCGGAACGAAAACTCTTTTGGCATCTGCTTCTGTTCTAACCGGAGCCGGCAACACAGGACCTGTATTCTCGATGAGCTGTACTTCCAGACCCATGGCCTGTAAAACAACCAGGATATCCGAAAACAGGATAGCCGCATCCACGCCTATAAGATCTACGGGTTGCAACGTGATTTCTGTAGCGAGCGCCGGTGTTTGCACCCGTTCAAAAAAAGAATATTTATCCCGCAGTTTGCGGTATTCCGGAAGATATCGGCCTGCCTGTCGCATCATCCACACGGGCGCACGTTCTGTTTTTTCTCCGGCAAGGGTTCTAAGCAATAAATCATTTTTCAGCATATTCATGATATCGGGTGTGACTGACCATATTCAATGGCCATTTTTACAAGTGATTCTTTATCTGGTCCGGGAGAAAGGAGGACTTCATTTTTTGAAGCACTTCGAAGCGCTGTAGCTGTTGTTTCACCCAATGCAAATAAAATGGTTTGTGAAGAAAGG
>JAYVXJ010000131.1:0-2418 GCA_043785285.1 Chitinophagaceae bacterium | reverse complement strand
TGGCTTTTTTGTGCAAAAACCAACTTAGTAGTCAATAAACAATCATATAATAATCCACCAGTGGGGATAACTCGAAAGTTTTAATGCGTTTGCCCTGCACGGCGGAGGCTTTGGCCGGATAAAATAAAACTGCTACATTCAATTACCGTTGCATTTGCCCAACTATAATGCAATAAACTAAAAGTGAGAACACGGCGGAGTCACAGGGTTTTAATGAACCGGTAATAAATTTTATTATGATTCAAAATCAAGAAATTTTTTCTGATCCTTTCACGGAGTATGGGGGTATTTTACCCAAAGAGCAGTACACAGCCGAACTTGAATTTTGGTTAGAAAATTTTAATTATAGCTTTAGTGATTTCTTCCTTAATAAAAATCAACCCAAAATTATCATTGAATTTATTAATAATTCAGAAGTGAATGCGTGTGTTAGCAAGGTCCAGGAGTCTTATGTAATCGGAATTTATTTAGGTTTTATTTATGTTGTCAATGATTTGTTTTTTCGAATGCTTTCCAGTCCTAACGTTCTTGTAAAATATGGCAATTCATCAATGGAGCAAGTAAGGAAAATATATAATGCTCAAATAACAGATTCAGGTATTTTATATTTAGCTAAACACAATGATAAACGTAATAATCCATTGGATGATGTCAGACATAGAATCGCAATTGTTTTATCAATTTTTTGCTTTAACCATTTAGTACTTCATGAGTATGCACATATTGCCCTTGGGCATGTTGACTATGAAAAAATAAATGATCAGAATATCCACTTTGAAAATCAAGTTCAGAATCAGAATAGTGAACTCGATTATCTTTTCAGACATAATTGTGAATTGGATGCTGACGCATATGCCACGAACCTATTATTGCACGCGTTGTTTTCAGAAGATTATACAGGAAGTGGTGTTAATGAAATAATTAAGCCCTACTTAAGGAATGTGGCAGATAGAATTTTTCTTTGGAATTTTGCAATCTATTCCCAAAAACGATTATTCGGTTACCGTAAATATCAATTACGGGAGTTAAAGAACTTGTCTCATCCTCCGCCAAGTTTAAGGCAACATGTGACAATTGGTGTTTTAAGGAGTATAGTAAAAGTAAACTCCCAAGATGAAAAACTAAAAGCAAATATTGAAGATATTATCAGAGAAAGTTTACTTGAAGTCGAAAAGGCATTCGCGGAAATTTCCGAGCAGCCGTTTGATATGGATGCTTATTCTTTTGTTTTCCAGGAAGAAATTAAAAATTACCATGACGATCTTAAAAATGCAAATTCGGATGTAAAGCTGAAATTAGAACCGTTTGCTTTTTTTAAATATTAATTTTATAGGTTTCTTCATCCGCTCCGAGTCCCCCCATTGGCGCAAGGTGTTCCGTGAATTGAGTACCCTTCTTCCGCCCCAAGTCTCTCATCAAAAAACTTCCCAGGCGATGTCTCTGCACAAATTAATTTAAACCAATAACCAGCATAAGCTGCAGGACCTCGCCTACCTATCAGAATAGAATACCTGCAATTATTAACATTGGATAAAGTGCCATAACATTGTGTACCTTTGGCCGGATAAAATAAAACGGCTACATTCATTTGCCAATTTGTGTTTATGCAAACACAATGATAGTCCATGGTAGTTGGCTAAACATTAAACGTTGGCATTGATTTTATGAAAACTGTTACAGAACAAAATTTCGATATTATCATTAAGGATTGTTTCCATGCGATTTTAAAACCTTTGGGATTTAAAAAGAAAGGGAATAATTTTTATCGGCAATTACGCGATCTCGGGCAAATTATAAATATTCAGAAGAGTACTTATTATTGAAAAGAGCACATATTTTTTACAATCAATGCAGGGCTTTTTATACCAGAATATTGGCTGACTTATTACACTTATCATAAAGGTGGAGTTCCGATATATCCCACGGAACCTGACTGTGCGATCAGGCAAAGAATTGGCGCTCTCAAATACAAAATTGATAAGTGGTATGACTTAAATTTAATGACTGATATCTCCGAACTCAAGAAAGAAATGACGGACAATGTGCTTAATTACATTGTACCCTATTTTGAGAAAAGTAAAAATAAAGTAGGAGTATTGCTGTTATTACAAGACCCAACTATCAACTTGGAAAAGTTTGTAAGGCTGATAATTTTTGGTGAGTATAAACAGTCTGATAGAGCTCAGTCGGAGTACGATAAGCTCAAACAAGACAAATTTACTTTTGCCAATATGAAATCAACGCTGTTTGAATATAGAGACAAATACAATTTGAAAGACTGATTTCTTCCGCTCCGAATCTCCGATCATAAACTTCCCAGGCGATGTCTCTGCACAAATTATTTTAAACCAACAACCAGCATAAGCTGCAGGACTCGCCGATCTATCAAGGTAAGGTAGACTTTTATTAACATTGTAT
>JAYVXJ010000130.1:0-2420 GCA_043785285.1 Chitinophagaceae bacterium | reverse complement strand
ATGGTGTGGACATGCAGGCGGCTACGCTGGGTGTGCCATTGGGCAATGCCATCGGCCCTACAGAGCTGGACATCGCCAGCGTGGAAATAACGCCTGGCGCGGCTTCCGCCTTATATGGCATGAATGCGGTTAACGGTATGGCCAACCTGCTCACCAAAAATCCTTTTACATATCAGGGATTAAGCGTCTATCACAAAACAGGAGTAAACCACGTAGATGGTATTGATGATGCCCCTAGTATCTTAACCGAAACAGCCATCCGTTATGCAAAAGCATTTAATAATCGGTTTGCATTTAAGATTAACCTGGGCTATATGCAGGGAACAGACTGGCGCTCCAATACCCGGTTGGACCAGAATACCAACAACCTGAAAAGTGCTAATCCCGGTTTCCCTGCGCTGGACGGCCAAAACAATGTTGCCTTTGATGGATGGAATAAATATGGCGATGATGCGCTGGCAGGAAGTAATGTGGTATCCCTGAGCGGACTGACCATTGATGGAAAACCAAACCAGACCTTACGGGTTGTCCGCACAGGCTATTGGGAAACTGATCTGGTTAGTCCCAAAGTAAACAACCTCAAGTTTGATGTGGCTCTGCATTACCGGCTGAGTGAAAATGCGGAATTATCCTATTCCTACCGGATTGGAGAAATGAGTGGCGTTTTTCAAAGAGGAAATAAAGTGCGGCTGGACAATGTGGTGGTACAGAATCATCACCTGGAACTCAAAGGAAGCAATTATGTGATCAGCAGTTACATCTCCATGGAGAATACCGGAAATTCGTATAATGTAAAACCACTGGCCGACAATCTGGATCTGTATAGCGGTGGCGCTACCGATACTAAAACGGCTTCCAGCTGGGGCACTAAATATAAAAATGCATTGAATGAGTATGCAACGAAAAATGGGGGCGGACTTAACGATGCAAACCTTGCCGCTGCCACGCAATATGCCAGGGAACAGGCGGATGCCAGCCGTGTAAAACCCGGAACACCGGGGTTTGAACAGTTAAAAAATACCATCATCAAAATCAATAACTGGGATATTAAATCCGGTTCCATTCCGGATGCACCCGCAACGGGAGGCGCGGCCTTAATGCAGAAAAGCCGTTTATACCATACGGAAGCCCAATGGGATTTGTCCGGCAAAGTGAAGATCTTCGATTTGTTAATCGGAGGAGATGCACGGATTTATGAAGTGATTCCGGATGGAAATAATTTTGTTGATTTTTCCCGTCCGATTGCAGGCCGGAACAAGCAGGAAGCCAATGGAAGCTTTGGTAAAAATGTTTACTATAAAAAATTCGGCGGCTTTTCCCAGGTTACCAAAACCTTTTTTGAAGAAAAACTAAAATTATTCGGTTCATTGCGGTACGATTACAATCCCGAATTCAAACCGAAGTTCACGCCACGACTGGCTGCCGTATACACGTTCAAAGAAAATCATAATTTCCGGTTTACATATCAGCAGGGATACCGCTTCCCTGCCCTATTCGAAGCCTTATCTTATGTAAATAACGGAAGGGTAAAACGGGTAGGAAGCCTGCACTATATAAATGATGGTCTGGGTTACCTGGAAAATAGTTATACCCAGAAATCAGTCATTAATTTTAATGCCGCAGTAAGTACACAGGGAAATACCGATGCAGCAGCCCTGACTAACAAAAACCTGCTGGTAGTTGCCAATTTGCCGGATGCCATTCCGGAGCGGATCATCTCCTATGAAATTGGCTATAAAAGCGTATTACTTAATAACCGGCTGGTTATTGATATTGATGCTTACAGTAATCAGTATAATGGCTTCCTTGGCCAGGTTCAGGTATTTGTTCCGAAGGGAGTCACTGTAGGTTCAGATGCCGCGGTACTGGCGATGCTGGACAGAAACAGGGATGCTATGGCAGCAACAGGAACAACTGCAGCAAGCAACGGCCAGGATCGCTACCGCGTTTTCACCAATGCAGAGAATACGTATTATAATTTCGGTTCGGCACTGGCAATAACCTACAACCTGTATAAAAAATATACCGTCGCCGGTAATATTAACTTCAATGAAATGAAAACCAATACCTCAGATGATATTTTTGTAACCGGCTTCAATACCCCCCGGTGGTCCACCAACCTTTCCTTCGGAAACCGCCAAGTGGTAAAGAATATCGGATTTAATATTACGTGGAGATGGCAGGATTCTTTCCTCTGGGAAAGCCCCCTGGTAAATGGCAACATTTCTGCCTATAGTACGGTGGATGCACAGAT
The DNA here is from genome assembly GCA_043785285.1 of Chitinophagaceae bacterium. Classification (GTDB taxonomy): domain Bacteria; phylum Bacteroidota; class Bacteroidia; order Chitinophagales; family Chitinophagaceae; genus Puia. The sequence continues at coordinate 166 of JAYVXJ010000130.1, read as the reverse complement.
TAGTTTTCATCTTCCTAAACAAAAATCGACCATTAAAGCCGGGAGCGCCAATATTTTTAATCACCGGTATATTCAATATGCGGGTGGACCGACCATTGGTGCCCTGTATTATGTTGCCGTTACCGTGGATGGATTACTGAAGTAAAAAGTAAAAGGTAAAAAAGAG
>JAYVXJ010000129.1:0-2424 GCA_043785285.1 Chitinophagaceae bacterium | reverse complement strand
TTACCTCAATTTTCGGGTAACCGATCAGCGAGCTTTCATCATTTACGATGATCAGAGCAGTCCTTACCGGACTGATCTTCGCTTCATAAGTGGGGCGAAGCGATAACCAGTGGCAAAGCGTAAAGTGCTTCAGTCAATCGTTTGCGTCTTTCCGGATAGCTTCCAGTTGAATTTTTTTGAGGATATTCACTGTAAATAACGGTAAGCGTACCTGCAAAAAATGAAAAAATATTTTGATCATTCTTTACTAACCGGATTTGTTCTTATTGCAACGATCACTGGATGTTCGAGCCGCATTACGGCAACCACAATAAGTAGTCCTTCCGGTGTTATCAAGGCTTCTGTTTATGCTGACAGCAGCAAAAGGCTTACCTATATTGTGCAATACAATGGGAAAACGATTGTCGCTCCTTCAATATTAGGAATTACCATTGATCAGAAAGATCTTGGGCAGGGGGTGGAAATCGGAACACCTTCTTTTGTACTCACGAATGACAAATATCCCTGGAAAGGAGTGCATGCACTGGCCGTCAACCATTACCGGGAAGCCATTATTCCGGTCAGGCATTTATCCAGCGGCATCCGTTACCAGCTTGAAATAAAAGCTTTTGATGACGGTATCGCCTTCCGCTATGTAGTTCCTGCAAAAGCTGTTTCCACAGTGGAGGGGGAAGCCAGTTCCTGGAAAATACCGGAGGGCTCAACGGTATGGTATCAGGAAAATATCTTTTATTATGAAGGATTGTATTACGCATCTCCTTTGTCAAAGCTGGGTTCGAAAAGGATAGGACCGCCACTAACCTACGAAACCCCGGACAGTATTTATGTAAGCATTACAGAGGCAGCGCTTTATAACTACAGCGGAATGTCGTTGCAATCGGATAGCAACGGTATACTACATGCAGCTTTTGTCAATGATCCCGGGGGCTGGAAGATCCGGGACACCATTGTCACCCCCTGGCGGGTGATGATTGCCGGTTCCGGTCTCAACGGACTGGTAAATGCGGACATCATTCCTGATTTAAACCCGGCACCTGAAAGTAGTTTGCAAAATGCAAAATGGATCAGGCCGGGGCGTGCCGTCTGGTCTTACTTTATGCACGATAATGTAACCACTTTAAGTTTAGAAAAAACGTATGCAGATAAGGCAGCATTATTGGGTTTTGAATATAGCATTGTGGATGCAGGCTGGGAAACGAGTTGGCCTGCAAGCATCGATTCGCTGAAAGCGCTGGTAGACTATGCACGGCCAAAACAGGTAGGTATATGGGTATGGAAATCCTACACTTCTTTAAAAGAAGATTCCATACGTAGTCATTTTTTTAAGACCCTGCATAATATTGGTGTGGCAGGTGTAAAAATAGATTTTATCGATACGGAAGGAATAGCCCAGATCAGGTTTTATGAAAATGCTTTGAAAGATGCCGCTGCCGAACAGTTGATGATTGACTTTCACGGCGCTGATAAACCCACCGGATATAACCGGACGTATCCGAATGAACTGACAAGAGAGGCGATTTATGGCCAGGAATGGCGCACGTACAATCCACATGGACCTATCAATAATGCAACGATTCCCTTCACCCGTTTTTTATCCGGCCCTGGCGATTATACGCCGGGCGTATTCAACAGTAAAAAAGCATACGGTACATCCCGGGTGCATCAACTGGCATTGCCAATCATTTATAATTCTCCGCTTAACTGCTGGCCAGATGATCCGGATGTTTATTTAGCCAGTCCTGCACTACCTGTCATCCGAGCCATTCCCACGTTCTGGGACGAAACCATTGTACTTGCACCGAGCAGCATTGGAAAGCTGGCTGCTTTTGCAAGACGTAAAGGCGCGGATTGGTTTATTGGAATCATTAATGCGGCCGATGAAAAACGGCTTATGGTTCCGCTGGGATTTTTAGGGACGGGGAAATTTCAGGCTGAGATTATGCAGGATGACCTGACCAATCCAGATCATCTTTTTCATTCCCAATCGGTATATACCTCTTCCGATTCATTGCCTGTTGTATTGAGAACAGCAGGAGGATACGTAGCCATGCTTCGAAAAACAGGTGATGAACAACCGGGATTAACCATCTCTCCTCAGGGAGGGTACTTATATGCACCCATACCGGTAAGCATGAAAACAAATGCAGATCTTACCATAAGATATACAACAGATGGCCGTGAGCCTTCAATACATTCAACTTTATATTCAAAATCTTTTACGGTTAAAGACCCTGTATTACTAAAAGCGAGGGCATTTAAAAATGAACAACCTGTCGAAGCCATAGGAACAGCTCAATTCCTATACGCACCGGCTCCTGTGCTTTCTGTTCCGGGAGGCATTTTTATAAGTAAACAAACGATCGGGATTGACGGCGGGTTGCATAAAGGAAATATTCATTATACACTGGATGGTTCAGAACCGAC
>JAYVXJ010000128.1:0-2437 GCA_043785285.1 Chitinophagaceae bacterium | reverse complement strand
ACATGCAAGCCTCCCGGTGCGCGATACAAATATCTCCGGTTTTATACCTCAACAGGGGCATGCCTTCCACTCCTAGTGTAGTAATCGTTACTTCTCCGGGTTCTCCATCATTCACCGGCTGATCCTGCTCATTCAATAATTCCACAATCACCAGTTCCGGTTGTTGATGGCCTCCCCTTCCTGCAGCACATTCCGTAAAAGCCGTCTGCATTTCAGTAGAAGCATACGTGGAATACAAATGAATGTTCCAACCCTCCGAGATTCTTCTTCCCAAAACAGTGTAAGAAAAATCGATTTGCCGGATGTTCTCTCCGATGCAAATGGCTTTTTTAACAGAAGACTGGTTGATATCGATCTGATGTTCCGAAGCATATTGCATCAGTTTGAGAATAAAGGAAGGAACTGCAACGATGGCGGTTGGTCGCAGGCGGAATATGGTTTCCCATTGAAGGGAAGGCACACCGGGTCCCAGTCGTATAATGCCGGCACCCAGCTTACGGATACCGGAATAATAAGCCATCCCCGCCATAAACTGACGGTCAAGCGTCAGCATCAACTGATATAAATCTTCCGGTGAGCCGTCCGCGCAACTAAAAGAACCAAACTCATTATAGGCAAGTCTTTGCAAATCTTTTTCCGTCAGCGCAATAGTTACGGGTGCACCCAGGGTTCCGGAAGTGGATGTATATTCTATTATCTGCGAGCGCGACACACAGAGAAACTCATCATTGTATTGCTGCAGATTTTCTTTTACGGTAGTGGGCAATATGCGGAGATCATTTAATTCAAGAATACTATTCAGATCAATATTCTTTTGCCGGAATATTTTTTGATAATAGGGAGAATGACCGTTCAGGTACTGCAATAGTTCCTGTAGTTTTTTTTCCTGCATTACACGGATTTCCTCCGGTTTCATATATGGTGTTTGTGCCGGGTTGTTCATGATTCAAGAATAACAATGGCCGTTGCGTAGGTTTTTAAATGCGAGAGGGAAATATGGACCTGCCTGATTTCCAAAGAAGCGAGGGTTATTGCTGTATTTCCTGAAAGCCGGAGCCGGGGTTTACCATTTTCCTCGTTTACGATTTCAATCTCATACAACGCCAGGCCACTATCCCACCCTCTTCCGATTGCTTTTAAAAAAGCTTCCTTGGCTGCAAACCTTGCCGCATAGTGTTGGAACGGGGCTGCTTTGGATTCACAGTATTCGATCTCCTGTATTGAAAATACCATTTCCCTGAACCCGGAATCCCTCCCTACCCGGGATGCCACCCGTTCCACTTCAATCATGTCTATGCCGGTACCCAAAATCATATTTCTTATTTTGCTTTTGCTTCCGCTTTTTTGATCTGATTCCGGATATAGTTTTCCTCCCCTTTGGTAGCAATCTCTTTGGTCAGTGCCTGCCGGTAATAGGCTATTGCTTTGAAATAATTTTTTCTTTTGAAAAATTCATTTCCTACCAGTTCATACGACTGATAAAAATCCGGATTGCTGTTAATCAGGCTATCGGGATTAACCGGCCGGCCATCAACAACATCTTCCTTATATTTCCGGAACCGGAGCAAATCCTGGTATAGCGGTGTCAGCAGCAATGGATCTGCAGGAACATCCAGATGGCTATCAGAAATTTCCCGGTTGGTTTTCATTCCGGCCAGTGAAAATACTTTATTCAAATCATAACACACATACTTGCCCAGTTGCCAGGGACTCGTAGAAACCCATACCAGTCCTTTTTTCGGCTCGAACACAATAGAATGATGTGCAATGAACTGGTTGATTGCCTTTTCATTTCCAAGACCAATATCCGCATTGTGCATTCCCCGGCGATCACGTAAAATAGCCACGGTTTTCTGAACGGTGTTTTGTTGCGTGGCGTCCAACAGTTCCTGCAATCGCTGATACCGGTATTCGGAAGCACTTTCTTTGATCTGCATCTGATTTGACTTCAATTTTCCTAATCCCTTACTCTGAAAATGATTGGCGCAGATAATATAATTTTTATTGGGATCGTACACCGCCATAGAATCCGGAGTTTTCTCGATAATCACCGCTTTCCCGTCTTCTGCAGAACCCACCAGGAAGGATTCGGACACAAACATCTTCCGTTTCTTTGCAATGGCTTCTGCTTCCCGGATATTTTCTGCGTATTGCAAAATTTCCCGTGCCACCAACGATACCGGTGTGGCTGAACCAGTTGGAATGCTGGATTTTGCAGCGTTGATGGTTACCGTTAATCCCTTGTCGTTCATCCCGGATACCACGCCGATAAATCCACCCCAGGTAACGGACATGAATTTATGTCCTTGCGAAGGATTTACAAATGCTACAATTTTATTTTCGGAGAAATGATCGCCAACATAAAAATCAAAATTACGTCCGATAATCATGTTGCTATCGGCCGACTTGCCCCCCCAGGTACCAAAGGATGTGCACC
>JAYVXJ010000127.1:0-2438 GCA_043785285.1 Chitinophagaceae bacterium | reverse complement strand
TTACCTCGGCAGGCATGGTGGAAGCCATGGCCCAAACTGCCGCAGCAGGAACAGGCTATTTTTTTAAAATGAGGAATGAACCGGTACCCGTGGGTTATATCGGAGCAGTTCAACAACTGGAAATATTTGACTGGCCTCCGGTGAACCAGGAAATAATGCTCGAAATAAGTCTGCAGACCAAAGTTCTGCAGGTTTCTTTAGTTTCCGGCACGGTGAAAATGAATGACCGGCTGATCGCAAAGTGTCACCTGAAAATTTTTGTTAGTAACCCTTCATAAATCAGATCATGAAAAAACAATTAACCTTGAAATGGCCAGCCCTCGCCTTAATCCTTTTATTTTCTTCCGCTTTACAAGCACAGACCGGGAAAGATTTTTTTAGTTCCGAAGGAACGAATGCACTTTATCTGGGCATTGATTTTACCAGAAACAAAGTAATTGATGATGCAAATGCCAACGTAACCGATATCCGGGACCGTCAGTACAACGGCATTAATGACTTAGTGGTGACTGAAGTTAAAAAATTTGATCTCAAATCTGCATTTCACAGGAGTAATACGGTGGACCACGACCTGGGATTGGTGAATGAACGCAATACCAAGGCGAATGCAGATCAAATCATATCTACCAATACCGGTGATTTTCACCGGCTGAAAGAAGAAGACATCGTGAATCTGGTGAAAGGATATGATTTCAAAGATAAAAAAGGGCTTGGCATCCTGCTGGTATCAGAAGCCATGAGCAAGTCACAAAAATCCATCGCCATGTGGGTAACCTTTATAGACATGAACACAAAAAAGGTGCTTCTTACAGATCGTGTGGAAGGAAAATTGGGTATGGGATTTGGCTTCCGTAATTATTGGGCCACAGCCATAAAAAGCGTTTTTGAACAAATTGAAAAGAAAAAATACAAGGAATGGAAGGCCAAATCAGGTGCCTGATCCATCTATATTAAACCTGCCCATGCTAACCAAGCTGATCGTAAGAACAGAGATTCTGGTGCGTTTTAATGAAGCCGACCCGCTCGGCATTGTTTGGCATGGGCATTATATCCGCTATTTTGAAGATGGGCGCGAAGCTTTTGGAAGTCAATATGGCATAGGCTATCTCGATTTTTATAAAAAGGGATTTATTATACCGGTGGTTCATGTAGAGTGTTCCTTTAAAAAATCCCTACGGTTTGGGGATACGGTTGTTGTGGAAACCACTTTTACACCCTGTGATGCCGCTAAGCTTTTATTTAGTTACCGGCTTTTCAATAAAAAAAATCACCAATTGCTGGCAACCGGATCTTCTATTCAGGTTTTTCTGGAAAGTCAGCATTCCACCCTGCAACTCATCAATCCCCCCTTTTTTGAAACGTGGAAAAGAAAACATCTTTCTTCCTAAACCCTGATCATGAGAAAAGTATTTGTGGTGGCCGATAATATTTTTTCCCCTTTAGGAAAAGATACTTCCACAAATTTATCTGCATTAAAGCAACGCCATTCCGGAATCAGGCTTCACCATTCCGTTATTTCAGAAGAACCTTTTTATGCCTCGCTCTTCCTGGAGGAATCAAAAACCGGAAACCACGATCTTACAGCATTCGAAAATATCATTATCGCTTCTGTAAAAGATGCCCTGAAAAATCAGGAGATGGATCTTTCTGATCCCCGTACAGGATTTATTCTTTCATCAACAAAAGGAAATATCAGTCTGATCGAAAATGTGGCTATGGACGCTAATCTGGAATATCGGGTTGGCTTAAGCAACAGTGCGGAACGGATTGGGAAAAGATTGGGTATTCTCAGCGAACCGATAGTTGTGTCCCATGCCTGCATTTCCGGACTTCTTGCGATGATCACGGGTATGCGCTTGATTCAGTCCGGAGTTTACGATCAGGTGATCGTGACGGGGGCTGATCTGATCACTGCTTTTATTCTTTCCGGCTTCCAGTCGTTTCAGGCCATCAGCCCGGAACCCTGCAAACCTTTTGATGCTGCCAGAGCTGGCATTACGCTGGGAGAAGCTGCTGCCACCCTCCTACTTTCCAACCGTAAAACCCAGGGAGCTATTCTGCTCAGCGGTGGATCGGTCAGCAATGATGCCAACCATATTTCCGGTCCCTCCCGCACTGGAGACGAATTATTCCTGGCCATCCGAAACGCACTCCGCCAGGCAGGGGTCAGCGCCGAAGAGATTGATTTTATATCTGCACACGGAACGGCCACCCGTTATAATGATGATATGGAAGCCAAAGCGATAAACCTGGCCAGAATGGAATCAGTTCCAGTGAACAGCCTGAAAGGTTTTTACGGACATACGCTGGGCGCAGCGGGATTGGTTGAATCCATCGTTTCTCTGCATTCGCTGAAAGAAAATATACTCTTTCCGACCATGGGATTTTCCAATCCTGGTACGGAGATGCGGATTAATGTTATAAAAGAACTGACGGCA
>JAYVXJ010000126.1:0-2438 GCA_043785285.1 Chitinophagaceae bacterium | reverse complement strand
CCATTTATCACCAGGACAATTTCAAAAATGCAATGCGGCCTTATCCTGGTTATTATGAAGGAAAATGGCTGGCTGCAGATCTTTCCCGTGGCTGGATCATGTCCATAACCATGAAAGCGAACGGCGATTACCAATCTATGGAACATTTTCTACCTTCTTACCAGCCAATTGAGCCGATTGATATAAAATTCGGACCTAACGGTGACCTGTATGTGCTGGAGTATGGAAGCAACTGGTTTAGAAAAAGCGAAAACGCCAAACTGGTCAGGATTGAATATAATTCCGGTAATCGCACACCCGTGGTTCAGGCATCTGCCAGTGCCAGTGGCGGATCCATACCTTTTAAGGTTAGCCTTTCTTCAGCGGGCACCAAGGACTATGATGGGGATTCTTTAAAATATGAATGGAAAGTAACAGTTGCATCCGGAGGTTCTCCACTGGTATTTACAGACCGGAATCCTTCATTAACCCTTTCTCAGGAAGGCGTTTATACGGCAATCCTTACCGTAACCGATCCTCAGGGAGAAAAGAACAGCAAGTCCTTGAATTTAGTTGCCGGAAATGAACCTCCTGAAATCGCATTGAACATACCCGGGAATAAAAGCTTTTTCTTTCCGGGTAAACCATTCAATTATAATGTAGACGTAAGTGATAAAGAAGATGGTATGATTAATCCAGCACAGGTAGCCGTAAGCATTGACTATGCTTCGGAAGGATTTGATTATGCAGAAGTCAATCAGCAGCAGCGCAGTGTGGATGCTTCAACCCGGTATACGGTTGCAAAAGAAATGATTGGTATAAACGACTGTCAAAACTGCCATCACGTTGACACAAAATCCATCGGGCCGATGTTCACAGAAATAGCCGATAAGTATAAATCAAAATATAGCTGGGCACTGGATAGTTTAGCAAAGAAAATAAGATGTGGCGGTTCGGGTGTCTGGGGCAATGTGAACATGCCGGCGCATCCCGCTATTAGCTTAAATGATGCACACACAATCATTAATTACATTCTGAATGTAAGAGATAAGCATATCAGCACACTCCCGCTAAAAGGATCTTATACGCAAAATATTCCGGATGGGGATAATGGGAAAGGAACGGTAATCGTTCGTGCAGCTTATACTGACAAAGGTGCGGCTGCTATCCCTTCCCTCACAACGGAATCGGTGCTTATTTTACATAGCCCCCAGCTAAGTCCGGCATCCGCAGAAATAATCCAAGGAGCTGGCATTGAAAAAGAAATCATGTTTGTTGTTTCAGAAAATCTGATCCCTAAAAATAATGGCTATATAGGTTTTAAAAATCTTGATTTAACCGGGATAAAACAATTGGAACTAAATGCAACGGCAAATCCTAAACAGGGATTTACCGGAGGTACTATTGAAATAAGGCTGGATGGACCAACGGGAGAATTATTAGGTCAGGCGGAAGTAAAACCGGTCAATCCTTTTGCCGCGTTTATGAGCTCAGCCAATGCAACACAAGATGCCGGTGGAGCTAAAGCCTCCGGAACAAAGTCCGGTTCAACCAAAATGAATACAACTACCAAACCGCCTTCGTCCAGACCTGGCAAAACATCCGGTAAAAAGCAGGGTGCATTCGACCTTAGTTCATTATTTAACGGTCAGGGAATTAAAACAGCTATTAAAGAAGTCACTGGCAGACACGACCTTTACTTTGTATTTAAAAATGACAAAGTTAAACCAGATGAACCTCTTCTGTCGTTTTCAAATATTAAATTTCTTGACATAAAAACGAAGTAATTAAATATAAAATCCACTTTAATGAAAGCAGAAATGTTCTTTTTAAATAAAATAATAAACACTAAAAAACGATTGATCAAACTCAATACAATGATCCCGATCCATATATCTGGATGCCCATTTATTTTTATGCGGCCTTATTGTGCTTTCTTTCTACCAAAAATAAATTTTTCCGTGTAGCCTACCGGATCGGTATCGTTGTATATGGATCACATGCTTTATATAAAATGTTTGATGAAAATGGATGTATTGACTGGATCAGCAAGCATCATGCGGAAAATATCGCCGATACCATGAAAGCCGAAACTCCCTGAGTTGAAGCAACCCGGGAGTTTTTCGGATTGGTTATAGTACTTGTGGTGTTACTGATCATTTACATTTATTTAAAAAAGCATTTGAGAAATGTTAAGAAGAATTGATCTGCCACCTCTTAAAAAACGCAAATCATTCTCAACGAAGTGTTTTATCGGTATGGGCTACCAATTCAGGCTGTTATTTTTTCAATTGTATTTTATTTAAAATCCATTCGCCGATAAGCTTGCCTTCTTCCAATCCGTTTTCAATAGCTGCCCGGTAATGTATTCCGCCATACAGTCTTGAAATAGCTGCCTCTTTCGAAGCCTGAATAAAAGAATCAAAATGACGCACAGGCAGGCCGAATTCCACTTCCGT
>JAYVXJ010000125.1:0-2440 GCA_043785285.1 Chitinophagaceae bacterium | reverse complement strand
ATTTACAAATAAAGGTCATGGGGAATTTGACGAAAAGGAAATTATTCAGTTTCCCCCGGTATACGGTTCTTCTTATTTTGAGATGGACGATTTTAATCATGATGGATTTCCGGATATATTATATACCTGCGGAGATAATGCCGATTTTTCACTCGTATTAAAACCTTATCATGGGCTATATATTTTTTTAAATGACGGGCATTGGAATTTTACACAGAAATATTTTTTCCCGATTAATGGTTGTTATAAAGCAATTGCGAGGGACTTTGACGGTGATGGGGATCTGGATATTGCAGCCATCTCCTTTTTTGCCGATTATGCAAAACAGCCGGAAGAAGGATTTGTATATCTTGAAAATACAGGTCAGTTTAACTTTATGCCCCATAGTTTGCCAATAACACAAACAGGAAGATGGCTAACTATGAATGTAGGTGATCTGGATGGCGATGGAAAATTGGATATTTTTTTGGGCAATTTTTCTGTTGCGCCAGGTTTTATTAAATCGGCGATGCCGTGGAAACAGGGACCACCATTTCTCTATTTAAAGAATATAGGAAAGTAAAATTAGTTCTACAGGATGGTTAAATTGATAATGGGGTTACCTGACTTCGAAATAGAAATACCCGCTGCCGGTTTCCTTTCTATAGTAATTCCCTGAATAACGCCGATGTATGAGCCTTTCCGGTCAGGCGTATAAAAGCTAATTTGAGTATTTCCCATTTCCTTTAACCGGATATTTAGATCCCGTACAATACGTTTCTGAAATCGGGAATCCGGTTACCGGACAAGTCGGGTTTATCATATTCCGGAGAATAGAATTCCCTTTACCACCTGTCCGTTTATATAGTCAGAATTCGTTCTTAAATAAGTGTGGTATTGCCAGGTTTCTTCATATTCCCAGCGGTAAAAACGGGTATTGTTCTGCGGGTCATGTGTGTTTACAAAAATGGATACGTCGGTGGAATCTTCTTTCCAGCTAACACTATCAATAGCGGGTGTTTGCTTAAATGGAACAAAATCGGAGACATATTCCTGGCCATCAGTCGTTTTTATATTGAGTCTGTATTTTTGAAATGTATGGAGGGATAATAAAGATGAATACACGCCATTCTCCAGTTCCTTCAGTGGAACAGAGCTATAATCGTCTCCTTCCACCGTAAGGGAAGCACCTGATTCCGGAATGCCGGGAACCGAATCAATCAAATTTCGGGTACGGGTCAGGGTTATAAAAGTAGAATCGGGATTGCCGTTCAGAAACCCATCAACAACTAAAAAATTGGGATTATTCTTAATGGATGGAGGATTGTAAGATTGCCTGCAACCTGCGGCCATCACTAGGATAAAAAGGGGTAAATATATTTTATGAAGAAAGCCCCTTATCAAATGTCCCTTCTTTTTCATGATAAAATTTCCAATTACTGCAATAGCTTTTAATTTCAGGGAGCTAACTTGATAAAAACACTAATCTTATTACAATATTTTGCGATTTAAAAGGTTATTACTATACTAAGCATAAACCCTTAGGGAGATGTTAGAATTGCTGATTTCTCATCCGATATCCGTACTCAGAAAGAAAGCCAGAATTCCAATTCCTGAAAAACATTCCCAAATTTGGAAAGTTCCACCAGGTATATTTCTTATATATATCTGAAGGCGAAACTTTTACATTATGGTATGCCAGTTGTTAATCTGGATTGGACAGAACCCAATTGCCTGAAATCCGGCTTTGATCGTTCTAATCACCTATGGCTGAATACCGAATGAAAAACCTTTACCCAGCGATATTGTACGTACTCGTCATGTTTTCGGCACTCATGCGAATCCAGGCCAGAAACTTTTCCGGCATTACCGGAAACAATACCGGAAGCAATCAAGCCATTTTTAATAACACCATTCCCAACTCACTCACCGGAACCATACCCGGTAGTGGTATTGGCACTTATACCTATCAAGGGCTGCTAAATTCCACTTCGGCTGTTGCCGGATTTACCAATACTTACACAGCCAACGGTACCGGTTATGCGCCAGACACACTCATTGCTACACGCTGGTACAGAAGGATTGTTACTTCAGGAATTGAATTAGATACAACTTCGGCTGTTCAGATTACAGTTACACTCATTATTACGGCAGCATTCAATACAGTTACAGTCAATCAAAACATTTGTCATAATACCGTACCGGCTATATTGGCATTGAAAAATTTCATTTCTGCATGAAAAATTTTTTGATTATTGGCATTACTGCGTTCCTTTTATTCCCCTGCGCAAAACTGCTGGCACAGCCAGCCAATAACAATTTTGCCAATGCCAGGGATGTCACGGCCCAGATGAATTCAGCTTGTACATCCGGGGGCACTTATACCACTCAATTTGCGACGCCGGATCAGTCCAGGGCAACCTGTTGGAGTAATGGTCCCAATAACAATGTCTGGTTCAAA
>JAYVXJ010000124.1:0-2442 GCA_043785285.1 Chitinophagaceae bacterium | reverse complement strand
GATAACTCTTTTATTTTTTCTCTTTCTGCAGGTTTGGTTTCCTGTATTTGTTTTTCTTCGTTCGCCATGGGAATGTATTGAAAATGTTTTAAGCTGATTGTTCCATTTCATTAATGAGTGCGTTGATGCACGACAGATAGGCTGCTTTTGCTTCTTTATTTTCCAGCAGGGTTCTTAATATTTTATTCGATTTTAGTTGTCTTACAAATTTCTGCAGGTCATCACACTGGTGACTCAGCTCATTCAGGTAAGCACTTTGTCTGGTAATCCCCTGTTTACCGAAATTTCCCAGGGATTCAAAATGCAACTGTTCTGTTCTTCCGGAACCGTCTGATGTTTCGAATTCCACTTCCTTGGTTGGCTTGAAAAAAGCAAATACATCATTGATGCTTTTCAGATCCGGGATGATCTGTGGAGACAGCGGAGACTCATCTGTCAGCTTTTCTATTAGCAAGGTGCGGTTTTGTGGAATATCGGAAATGCCTTCATTTACTTCGCTTTTCCTTTCCTGTCCGCCAATATCATAATTGAACATAGTTAATAAGATTTAAGTAATATGAATAGGGATCTCTTTAATTCGAATGAACAGTGTTATAATCGGTTAAAATGCTAATCAGAAGTAAACCTAAATCTTTGATTGCTGATGAAATAATTATATCGCTTAACAACCTTTTAAATAGATGAATGAGCTTATTCAACATCCCATGTCAGTTCACTGCCCGACGGGTCTTTCATCGATATTTTCAGGTTATTTCCCTTGGTCAGGCTCCCGCCAATGATCATCCGGGAAATGGGCCGGCGTAGCTGATTTCGAATAACTCCTTTTATTTGCCGGGCACCGTATTTTGGTGTAAAGCCGGAAAGGGCCAGGAATTTTTTAGCTTCCGGGGTAATAGACAGGGAAACGCCTTGCTTATGCAGGGGATCTGTAAGGCTTTGCAAATGAATATCGAAAATTCGGACCACATTCTCTTCGGAAATTGGCGCAAAGGGTACAATTTCCGTGAGCCGGGCAAGAAATTCCGGCCGGAAATATTTAGTCATTATTTCCATCATTTCGTTTGTTGAAGGAATTTGACTTTTATTGAATCTTTCGGCTATGATTTCACTGCCGATATTGGAAGTAAAAAGAATAATGGCATTGGAAAAATCTCCTTCCTTTCCCAGGCGGTCGTGCAATTTACCTTCATCTAATATCTGGAGGAATATATCAAACACGGAAGGATGTGCTTTTTCGATTTCATCAAATAAAACCACAGAATAAGGTTTCTCCCGGATCTTGTTTACCAGTACGCCGCCTTCCTCATAACCGACATAGCCCGGAGGAGCCCCGTATAACAAAGCGGCAGAATGTTCTTCCTTGAATTCCGACATGTCGAACCGGATCAAAAACGATTCATCATTAAAAAGGTAGTCCGCCAGTGATTTCGCCAATTCCGTTTTCCCGGTTCCTGTAGGTCCCAGCAGGAAAAAAGAAGCAATGGGCTGGCCGGCTTTTATCAATCCGGACCGGGATTCTAAAATGGCTTCTGACACGGCTTTGATCGCATGATCCTGTCCGACGACTCTTTTCTTCAGTACATCTTCAACGCCCAGTAATTTTTCTCTTTCTTTGCTTTGTATTTTCCCAAGGGGTATCCCGGTTTTGTAAGATATGATGGCGGCAATGTCCTGTTTGGTGACGGTCTCCTTTTTTTCACCGGCAAATCCAGCCAGCTTACTGATCAGGGATTGGAGGTGTTCTGATAAGGCGGAAGGAATTTCCAGGTCTGGGTCCTGTTGCTGATCATCTTCGTCTAATTTATTCAAAAGAATCGGGCTCAGCTTGTCTTTTAATTCCTGATGACAGGTTTTCAATTCAACCAATAAGCTGTCCGCTTCCTGCGAATGATCGTTTACAATTACCTCCAGTCTGCTCTTTATAGCGTCCAGTTCTTTGACAGAAGTGTCGCCCATCATTTTAATGGCAGCCATCGTCCGGTCCATCAGGTCAACAGCAGAATCTGGCAGCCTTCTGTCTTTTGAATACCTTTTTGCCATGATCGCAGATTCCAGCAGCGCATCGGGTTCAACTTTCAGGCCATGGTGATTTTCATACAGCGTTACAATTTGTCTGAGCATATTCACAGCGCCCGGTATATCCGGTTCTTCCACCCTGACTACTTCAAAACGCCTGCTGAAAGCTTCATCCGATTCTATATATTTTCTGTACTCCTCGTTGGTGGTAGCGCCAATCAGGGTCAGCTCACCTCTTGCCAATTCAGGTTTTAGCAGATTTACCACACCGGTTCCGATGGAACCCTTGCTGTCCAGCAATGAATGAATTTCATCAATAAATAGGATGGCTTTGTCATACTGTTTTATTTCCTTAATGATATTTTTAATTCGGTCTTCCACTTCCCCTTTATAGGATGCACCCGCCACCAGGGCGCCAGTGTCCAG
>JAYVXJ010000123.1:0-8125 GCA_043785285.1 Chitinophagaceae bacterium | reverse complement strand
GGAAATTATTTTGATGTGGCGGTCCGCGATCTCGTTATGGCTATCGGCGCATTCAGCTTTGCACAGATCACACTGATTACAAAAAAGACACACTAAGTATTAACTATTTTGAAGCTACCGATTGCCTGCCCACTTTATTACCCGGATTTACTTAAACAAATAACGCTAAAATGAATCTATCTGAGGCCAAGCCCCATCTGAACGGACATTCTATAATTAAACAACTCCTTGCCGATAATACCTTCTTAAAAAACAATACTTCCGGGAGCGAAGAAGAAAAAATAAAATCAATAGAAAAGCATTTCAGGGAAATCATGCTGGTTCTTGGTCTCGACCTGGAAGATGATAGTCTGAGAGATACACCCAACCGGGTTGCAAAAATGTATATTCAGGAAACATTCAGCGGGTTATTTGAAGAGAATGAACCGGATATAACACTTTTTGATAACAAGTATCACTATTTAGAAATGCTGATAGAAAAAAACATTTCCGTTTATTCTACCTGCGAACATCATTTTGTACCCATTATCGGGAAAGCGCATATTGGTTATATTCCGAATGGGAAAGTGGTTGGGCTTTCCAAACTCAACCGGATTGTTCATTATTTCTCAAAAAGGCCACAGGTGCAGGAAAGGCTAACCGTCCAGATTGCCAGTTATTTGAAAAAAGTGTTGCAGACCGAAGATATTGCGGTGGTTATTGAGGCAACTCATTTATGTGTAGCATCCAGGGGAATAAGGGATGTGGACAGCAGCACCATCACCAGCAGCTTTAACGGCCAATTTCTCGATACAGAAAAAAGGAAGGAGTTTAATCTCCAGTTAAAAAATAAATAATTTCAGGATCCCAAAATAACCTGCGCAAAAGGATATTCTATAAAACTAATCTTATCCCGGATGGGTCACCAGTTTCTTCAGATAATCGCTGCTGATTTCATTCTCCGTTACTCCGGGTAACCCTTCCCCATTTTTTAATTGCAGCGCCGCCTGCTTCATTGCGCGGATGGCTACTTTCAGGAAACCGGGGCCCAGACTAAGCCTTGCCACGCCTATTTCTTTCAGTGTTTTTAAATCCGGAATTCCGGGAATGGCCAGAATATTCACCGGGCAGGAAAGAGCAGAAACCAGTCGCGCTATATCTTCCTGCTTATTCATGGTAATCGGATAAATTCCATCTGCACCTGCTTCCAGATAGGCCTTTCCTCTATTGCAGGTCTCCTCCCATTTTTCTTCCGGGCTAACCCATTGGGTTCCCTTTACATAAATATCAGTTCTTGCATTGATAAAAAGAGGAATGCCCAAGGCGTCTGCTGTTTGTCGCACAATCGCTAATCTTTTGCAATGAACATCTATAGGGAAAAGTTTTTTATTTTTTAAATCATAGTCTTCGATATTAATTCCAACCACCCCTGTTTCTATAACCTGCTTGATATTCTCCCGTACCTCCTCCTCTGTATTTGAATATCCGCTTTCAATATCAGCCGTCACCGGAATGCTTACACTGTCAGAAATTTTCTTCATCAGGACCAGCAAGTCGATGAATTTGACGTTTTCGCCGTCGGGAACACCGTGTGAATACGCAATGGATGCACTCGCTGTGGCAATGGCAGGATAGCCCAGGTCCTCCAATAAAGAAGCTCCTAAAGGATCCCAGATATTTGGCAATATCAATAATGATTTACTAAAATGCAGGTTTCTGAATGCCCTTGCTTTTTGTTGTTGCACTTCTATATTCAACATTTTTAATTTCATTTAGTAGGTGAATCCTTTTATTGCTATAATGGAAATCATAAAAGCATCAATTATAATGGAAATAATTTCAAAGCTCCTCAATTGTGCCACATGTTTAAATTTACCTCCCCAAACAATAGTATACGGTATTATTTGGGTTAAGATTTATACATGAAATACAATGACCAAACGCAGAATTAACAATCCGTTAGGAAAAAATCCGGGGAAGATCATGTAATTGCGAAAATCAGTTATTTGAAACCGTTTTAGGGATCATTTTCTGCTCCACTACGTGCTGATAAATTTCTTCATCTATTTCTCTTTCGCTTTTAGCGATCACTACGGTTGCTACAGAATTACCAATGAAATTGATAACTGCTCTGCCTTCACTCATAAACCGGTCCACCCCAATCAGTAAAGCCAGGCCTTCCAATGGAATTACGCTTAACGCAGCCAGCGTGGAAGCAAGCACAATAAATCCACTGCCGGTAACGCCGGCGGCGCCCTTGCTGGTAACGAGCAGGATACCAAGGATCATCAACTGCTGGCCAAGGCTCAGATCAATCTGATAAACCTGCGCCAGAAAAATCACGCTCATGCTCAGGTAAATGGTGGTGCCATCGAGATTAAAGCTATATCCTGTAGGGATCAGCAGGCCCACCACTTCTTTTTCACAACCCGCTTTTTCCAGTTTTTGCATAACAGAAGGAAACACGGCTTCACTGCTACTGGCTCCAAGTACAATCAGGATTTCTTCTTTAATATAGAAGAGCAGTTTCCAAAGACTGAATTTATAATAGCGGCAGATGCCATTAAGCACCACAAATATGAAGAGCAGTCCGGTCAGGTAAAAACAGAGCATCAATTTCCCCAACAGAAAAATACTCGCAAATCCGAATTTTCCAATGGTATAAGCCATCCCACCAAATGCTCCTATGGGACTCAGCTTCATAATCATATTCAGCATATTGAATATGACTTTATTGATCTTTGCAATTCCATTCAATACCGGTTTACCGGATTCACCCAACTGCTTCAGGGCAACGGCAAATAAAATACTGAAAAATAGAATCTGCAGGATATCTCCTTTTGCAAATGCCTCTACAATATTTGAAGGAACAATATGAGAGAAAAAATCCCCCCAGCTGAATTCGCTGGCCTGCTTTGCAATATCTGTGACTACAGCAGATTGCATTTGCTTATGGGCAACGCCACTTCCGGGCTTCAATATATTGGCAACAGCCAGACCGATTACCAGCGCCAGCGTTGAAACAATTTCAAAATAAATCAGGGCCTTCACACCCAGCCGGCCCACTTTTTTTATGCTTCCTGCGCCGGCAATCCCGATCACGATGCTGCAGAAAATCACCGGGGCAATGATCATGCGGATCAGGTTGATAAACGTATCAGCAATACCTTTTGCCGCAGATGCAAAACCAGGAAACAGCCAGCCAACAAAAATCCCCAGGACAATGCCAATCAGCACCTGGATGTATAATACTTTGAGATATTTCATTCATTTAATGGGTTGATAGTGATGGACTTTAGTTTTGGATTCACACATAATATCCATCAACCATCAACTATAACATCGCTCACCTGATTGCCTCATCCACAATCCCCTGTGCTTCTTCCAGCATTTTTTGCAAATGGTTCTTGCCCTGGAAACTCTCCGCATAGATTTTATAAATGTCTTCTGTCCCGGAAGGACGGGCAGCAATCCATCCATTTTCTGTGACCAGTTTGAGGCCGCCTATGGAAGCACCATTTCCGGGAGCGTTGGTGAGAATGGAAATGATTTTATCACCTGCCAATGTTTTTTGATGAATTTGCCCAGGAAAAAGTTTTCTCAGCTTTTCTTTTTGCCCGGGCGTGGCTTTTGCTTCTACCCGGTCATATACTGACTCGCCCAGTTCTTTGGTCAGATCCTGATAAATTTCACCCGGATCGCGCTGCAATGTAGCTGTGATCTCAGCAGCAAGGAGGCAGGGAATGAATCCATCCTTGTCTGTGGTCCATACCGTTCCATCCTTTCGGGAGAAAGTGGCTCCGGCACTTTCTTCACCAGCAAAGCAAAGTGAACCATCAAGCAACCCATCAACAAACCATTTAAATCCGACTGGTGTTTCATACAGCTTCCTGTTTTGCCTCTTTGTTACCCGGTCAATTATCTGACTGCTGACAACCGTTTTGCCAATGGCCGATGTGTTCTTCCATGAGGGACGATGCTGGAGCAGAAAAAATATGGCGGCAGACAGATAATGATTCGGTGGAAGTAAGCCTACACTTTTGGTAACGATACCATGACGGTCATGATCTGTATCACAGGCCATGGAAATATCAAAGCGGTCTTTCATTCCGATGAGTTGCTGCATGGCATAGGGCGATGAAGGATCCATCCGGATCTTTCCGTCCCAATCTACCGTCATGAACCCGAATGTAGGATCTACAACCTTATTGACGACGGTTAAGTTCAATCCATATTTCGCGGCGACTGGTTCCCAATAATGAATGCCTGCTCCACCCAACGGGTCAACCCCCAAACTGATCTTCGAATCCCGGATGATATCCAGATTGATCACATTGGTGAGATCATTGATATAATCTTTCAGAAAATCGTGCCGGTGCGTGCTGGAAGCACGCAGGGCTTTTTCGTACGTAAATCTTTTTACTCCCTGAAGCTGATTTTCCAAAAATTCATTGGCTTTGGATTCGATCCAATTGGTGATTTCGGTGCCGGCAGGTCCCCCGTTCGGTGGATTATATTTAAAGCCGCCATCATCCGGTGGATTGTGTGAAGGGGTAATCACAATGCCATCGGCCATACCGGCAGAGCGGTTGTGGTTATATGTTAAAATGGCATGGGAGATCACCGGTGTTGGCGTATATTCATCTCCGTTAGCGATCATCAATTCCACCCCATTGGCTGCCAGTACTTCAATAGCGGTGGTATAGGCCGGAATAGAAAGCGCATGCGTATCGATACCCAAAAATAAGGGCCCGACAATTTTTTGTTGTTTGCGGTAAAGGCAAATCGCCTGACTGATAGCCAGGATATGCCATTCATTGAATGAACAGGTAAATGAAGAACCGCGGTGACCGGATGTCCCGAAGGCAATGCGTTGCGCGGGAACAGCCGGATCTGGCTTATCCGCATAATAAGCCGTAATGAGTTTGGGTACATTGACCAGAATGGAAGCGTCTGCGGGTTTACCTGCTGTCGGACTTATTTTCATAGTTATTAAAGTTAGTTTAATTTCATATCACGAAATGACTTCCAACCGCAATGAATGTGGTTTTGTATCTGTAAACGGGAAATTTTATCTGATCGGTGGCGATGGAGGTGAAGTTAAAACAGTCGATTGTCTCGATCCAAAAACACGAACCTGGACAACCCTTGCGAAAGCACCGGAAATCAAGCATCATTCTCAGGCAGTCGCTCTTGAGAATAAAATATATGTATTAGACGCATTCTCAACTGGTGGTTCCCCGATCAGCGTTAATACCAGCTATCATGAACGAGGTAATTTTATGACCTTCTTTTTCCATAAGGTACTGGAGAGTGAATAAGCATAACGACGAAGTAATAAAGCTTCATCAGAAGCATTGGAAAAAATGGCTCGTTCAATGGAGTAGGGAAGACAAGATGGCCGGCGGCGGAGGTCTTACCCTCAATGGCTGTTTAATAAAAGGGATGGACACAAGTAATGAAAGAGATCCATTGCGCAGGCACCGAATTGCAGGTGGTTATTTATTGATTAAGGCTAAAGATCTGGAGGAAGCCGTAAAGATCATCCGTGACTGCCCTATTTATGAGTTTGATGGATATGCGGAAATAAGGGAAGTGCAACCGTGAGTTGTTAATTCTCCCAGCCAGGCCCATGCACTACCCTGCCAGGTGTAGCGCCGGTATGTTGTCCATCTTTCAATACCTGAACGCCATTTACAAAAACAGCAGATACGCCGGTAGCATATTGGTGTGGCTTTTCGTAAGTGGCATGGTCGGTCACTACAGCCGGATCGAATACAACGATATCTGCATAATAACCTGCTTTAAGTTCACCCCTTTTTTGGATTTTTAAATTGCTGGCAGGTAGCTTCGTTAGTTTATAAATGGCCTGTTGCAGCGGGATTACTTTTTCATCCCTTGTATATTTTCCAATAACCCGTATAAAGTTTCCATAAGCCCTGGGATGTGTACTTGATTTTAGAAATACGCCTTCATTCGTGTAAGTACCTGCATCGCTGCAAAAGCTTACCCAGGGCAGCGCCATCTGCTTTTGTACATTTTCTTCACTCATCATAAAATAAGCCACTTCAATCCGCGTACTGTCCTCCACAATCAGATCCAATGCGGTTTCTTCGGGGGATGTTCCCCGCATTTTCGCCACCGCTGCCAGTGTTTTGCCGCTAAACTTTTTCAGTGAATCCTGTTTAAAGCTGAGCAATAAAACCTGATCTGGTGAACCTGCAGCGTAATACAGATTTTCCCAGTCTTTGGAAGATGTTTTCATAGCTTTTACCATTTGCTTTCTGATGACCGGATCCTGCAGGCGTTGCCGTAGTTTACCAAAGCCTCCATCCTGTAATGAAGGAGGAAGTGCGGCAGTTAAACCAGTTGCCCCGGCAGTATACGTGTACATATCCGCCGTAATCTTCAAACCCTGCCGTCTTGCGTCTTCCACTTTTTTTATTACCCTGTCCAGCTTGCTCCAGTTGTCTTTCCCCGCAGCTTTCAGATGAAATATTTCTGCAGGAATATCCGCTTGTTTCGCAATCGTAATCAATTCATCTACGGATTCCAGCAGCTTATTGCCTTCACTGCGCATATGGCTTATATACAGGCCATGGTATTTGGATGCTTCTTTACTTAAGGCTATCAACTCATCTGTTTTAGCAAAAAAATCGGGTGGATAAATCAGCGATGTACTTATTCCCATCGCCCCTTCCTGCATGGCCTGGTCGACCAATAATTTCATACTATCCAATTCCGCAGGAGTGGGCGCCCGATCATCTTCACCAATTACATATTCCCTTACCTGACCGGCCCCAACAAAAGAAGCTATATTACAGGAGACACCTTTCTTTTGCAGGTGATCCAAAAATTCTCCCAGTGTATTCCAGCTTATATCAAATCTAATATCGTTTTGCCCGCGCAGCATTCTTTCTTTCATTTTTGGATTCAAAGGGCCCATACTCTCTCCTTCTCCCATTACTTCCATCGTTACCCCCTGCCGGATATCGCTTTGTGAACGACCATCCTGCAATAAGGGAATGGCCGCCCAACTGAGCATATTGATAAACCCGGGCACGACTGCCTTTCCGGCTGCATCGATTTCCGACTTGCCCTTATAGTCTTTCAGGTCTCCTATGGCTACCAAACTATCGCCAGATATAGCGATATCCCCTTTATATGGATTTCCTCCGCTGCCATCGTAGATCATGCCGTTGCGGATAATGATATCTGCATGGCTGACTGAAGTACAGGCCTGGGAAAAAAGGGCCGTAGAAACAATAAGAAAAGAATAGAAGGTTGGTTTTATCATGTAGTTATTTTCAATTTTACCATCGAGGTTTGCGCACCGGCTATTGAAACAGAAAGAGCTCCCGGTAAAAAAAAGCGTATCGCTGATTTTCAGGAGCAGCATATTTCGCATTAAGGTAAGCAATAGCAGGAAAATAATTCCAGGCACCAGTTATTTCGGGGAAAGCTGTTATTATTTTATAAGTTTACCACATTATTCTATTGAAATGATGTTGTCTCCCATTTTATCTGCCTACGGATTGAACGAAGATTTATTGAAAATTACTCCATTCGGAAGCGGGCTGATAAATCATACCTGGAGAATAAAAGGTCAGGATCAGGATTTCATTCTGCAGCGCGTTAATGATTATGTGTTTAAATATCCGGCAAACATCGAAGAAAACATCCGGCTGATCGGTAGTTATTTAAAACAACATCATCCGGATTATTTATTTGTGGCTCCGGCAAAAGCAACAGATGGTCGTGAAATGGTTCAGGATCCGGAAAAAGGATTTTTCAGAATGTTTCCTTTTATTAAACATTCACGAACCGTCACGATTGTTCATAATACCCTGCAAGCCTGGGAAGCAGCCAATCAATTCGGACTATTCACTAAACGGCTGGCCATGTTTCCGGTTCAGCAGTTAAAAATCCCATTACCTGATTTCCACAATCTTTCCCTCCGGTACGATCAATTCCTGCATGCCCTGAAAACCGGCAATCCGGAGCGGATCCGGGAATGCGCCGGATGGATTGAAACAACCTTGGAACAGCAGACTATTGTGAAAGAATATGAAATAATAAAAACCAATCCCGAATTCAAAATCCGGGTCACTCATCATGATACCAAGATCAGTAATGTGTTGTTTGA
>JAYVXJ010000122.1:0-2444 GCA_043785285.1 Chitinophagaceae bacterium | reverse complement strand
CAAAAGATTTGTCGTTTTATCGTTGAAATAGTTCAGATCACCTGTTAGCCTATTATTAAGGATGGAAAAATCCAAGCCAATATTCGTACCATGTCTTTCTTCCCATTTTAAATCAGGATTTGGGTTTTGCGTAGGCGAGTATGATTGTGGATAGATCCCCACCACACGATTGTAATATCTCCCTCCGGGGCCATACAAAAGTAGTGTTGCATAGGGAGAAATTGCCTCAGAATTACCGGTAACGCCGTAACCACCCCTGATCTTTAAGTCGTTAAGCCAGGAAATACCTTTCATAAAACTTTCTTCACTGATACGCCATCCTAAATCGAAAGATGGGAAATTACCATATCTATTATTTATACCAAATTTTGAGGAGCCATCCCTTCTAAAACTTGCTGTAACATAATACTTGCTTTTGAAATTATAATTTATCCTGCCTAAATAGGAAATCAACTTAAACTCTTCTTTATATGTTCCTGCTGTAACCCGGGCAGGGTCAATTGCTCCGTTAAAATTATTGTCCTGGTTTTGCGGAACAAGGAAATTTTGTCCCGACCCCGTAAGGTTATTTTTAGTAAAATAACTGTATTCATAAACAGCGGTGGCACTCAGGTTGTGTTCCCCAAACTGCCGGTTATAATTGATATGAATGTCCCCCTTTTTTGAATCCTCGTTGAAATTACCATCAAAAGCATTGTCAAAATTGGATTCTACCGGAAAAGTGGGTTGATAAAAATGTCTTTGATTATTAAAATGTGAAACAGACCCGGTAACGCCGGCTTTTAGTCCTTTTATGAATTCATAATTCGCTGTAGCATTCAATAGGGTGAGGTATTCATTCCCTCTGTTATACTCTAAATTCATGTGCTCAACCGGGTTAAACACTTCAAAATCAGTAAATCCATAATAACTGCCATCGGCCTTATATACCGGATAGACAGGTGGTGTATTAAATGCTTTACTGATATTTCCATAATTGGTTAATTTCCTAATAGTAGTTGTACTGACCAGGCCAATTTGAATATCCAGTTTATCATTTATCGCTTTTTGCTGCGCATTAAACCTTAAACCGTAAGATTCTCTGCCTGAATTGATAACAATGCCTTCCTGGTTAAGATAACTGACAGATCCCCGGTAATTGAATTCTCCCGAGCCACCTGAAATGGCAATGTTATGACTCTGAGTAAAACCGGTACGGGTGATCGCATTCTGCCAGTTCGTGTTGGCTCCTTTATCAATACTTGCCCCATTGGCACCTGAGGCAGCTCTCCATTCGGCGGCAGTTAACATATCCAGCTTTTTTGCCTGTTGATCAACACCAACATATCCGTTATATTCAACTACGGATTTTCCGGCATGCCCTTTTTTAGTATTAACTATAATTACCCCATTTGCACCACGCGAACCGTAAATGGACGTTGCTGATGCATCTTTTAAAATATCGTATGACTCTATATCCCCTGGAGGAATGTTATTAAGCATATCTGGGTTATCCAATGGTACTCCATCTACAACAATTAATGGATTCTGACCCCCGCTAAGTGACGTTTGTCCTCTTAGTCTGATAAGAGGAGCCTGATTGGGATCCCCACCCGGAGTTGTGATTACCAAGCCTGCAACCTTACCCTGTATCTGCTGGATAGGGTTAGTTACAATACCCTGATTGAAATCCTTAGAACTCACATTGGCAACAGCACCCGTAACATCTTTTTTGCGGGCTGTGCCATATCCAATTACCACCACATCGGAAAGTGACTGGTTGGATGCGCCTAATGAAATGTCGACACTCGTTTTACCAACAATGTCTATTTCCTGATCAGCGAAACCGACATTACTAATTACCAGGATGGAGGCTGAAGCGGGGGCATTTAATGTAAAGGTACCATCGGCTCCGGTAGAAGCCGCCGATTTAGAACCTTTTACTGCAACAGTAGCCCCTGGTAAAGGATTACCTTTATCATCAGACACTTTACCTGTAATAACTTTAGTTTGGGAGAAGGCTAACTGTGTAAATGTTACACATAACAAGAGGAAAGAGAGCCTCTTAAGCAATCGGGTTATGGTCATAATCAATGGTTTAAAGCAATTAAGTGTTAAAAATATATAAATTTTGCGAATTTTAACATAATTGCATAAAAAAATTCCACATAAGCAAAAATGGCAATCCGGGACCTTAAGATGACAGATCTCTTTGGCTAAACGCTGCTTTGCGCTCCACGCTCATGCTAAAAATCTATCCCCATAAACTTCCGCCTCTCCTTCCTCCGGTATTTTTCATAATTGAATTTATACAGCTTACCTGGCCGGTGGGGTACGTCAAATTCATACTCATTGGTGTCTTCCAGCAAATCCATGGAAAAAAACTTTTTCCGGAAATTCCTGCGGTCCAGCTTCACTTCCAGGATCGATTCATATAAATTCTGCAACTCCCGGAGGGAAAATTT
>JAYVXJ010000121.1:0-8126 GCA_043785285.1 Chitinophagaceae bacterium | reverse complement strand
GGGATTATGCTATACCTTTTTCTCCTGAGATTCCTGCAAAAAGAGCCGCTTTGCAGCAGATCGGATTCGGTACGGTAATCAAATTAGTGCTGCAATGGAAAACCCCATTTTGGAAGAAATTCGTTCCGGATGCACAATTTATTTTTTCGGAAAAAGATATTCCCACCTGGTGGACGCAAGATCAGGGAGATTCAAATGTACTGACAGGTTGGGTAGGAGGGCCTGATGCGGAAGACCTATCCGAATTATCGGAAAATCAGTTGCTGAGTATTGCTCTGGAAAACCTGTCTTCTATTTTTGGAATAGCAGAACCGGAATTGAAAGAACAGATAGTAAACGCGAAAGTCTTTAATTGGAAAAGGGAAATTTTTACCCGTGGCGCTTATAGTTTTACGCTGGCAGGATCCGAAACGGCAAGGGCTATCTGGAAAACCCCTTTGGAAAAGACCTTGTATTTCGCCGGGGAAGCTTGTTATGAGGGAGCCCATGGAGGAACGGTAGAGGCAGCAATTACAAGCGGAATGGAAACTGCCCGTGAACTATTAAGGGAAGGCAAGGCGGTATAACAGGTTTTTATTTTTAGCGATAAAACTGTTCTAAACTTGTGGATAAGAATCTGTGGAAATTATTTCGTTCTCCTGTAAATTCACAGCTTAACCCTTAATTCTATGCATACTTTAGCGGGCTCCCGTATTTCCGAAAAAGGATTTGTCAGCACGATCCATGTACTCAGCAGCGGAGAGATCATTTACTCTGTGCAGGACTTCATGAAAATTGAAAGTCGATTTTCCTGGGTGGATAAAAAATTCCTGGTAGGTAAAATCCTGGAACTTCAAAAGAAAACAGACGACAGAAAGAGATCTTATATCGTTTTGTATGAAGATGGAAATCTGATCCGGGAATTTTTAAATGTGGATCAGTTTTTTCGCCCGCTTCCTTTTTGTTAAATATCACTTTCTTCTTCTTTCCCTTCGGGATCATTCAGTCAGGTCTCCTTTCCTCGTTCATACGATTGATTTCATTTAGCTTCAGATCTGCATCCCTTCACTTATCGGCAGGTGGCTAATGCATAGCAAAACAGGAGATGGTATGCTATTTTAAGGTATTCAGTAAAAGAACATCCATGAAATGGTTTTATCTCCTGTTTATCA
Organism: Chitinophagaceae bacterium; assembly: GCA_043785285.1. Classification (GTDB taxonomy): domain Bacteria; phylum Bacteroidota; class Bacteroidia; order Chitinophagales; family Chitinophagaceae; genus Puia. The sequence continues at coordinate 6,975 of JAYVXJ010000121.1, read as the reverse complement.
CCATTATGGGTTACGGATCAGGCTCCTGTAACCAGAATTCCACAGAATCGGCATCAGATGACTCAACGGGGAACCGGGTAATTCCGCCTGCATCAGATAATACGCAGGCTACTAATCCTTCTTTGGCTGATACAGCCTATCCGAAAAAGGATACGATGAAAACACGGGGAGATTCTATCCGGGCAAATAAATAATTTAAATTTTTTTAGCATGATTGTTTCCGGCATTTTTTTTCTGATGGCATCGCTGGTGATCTGCATCTATTTGTACCGAATGCCTACAATCCCGAAGAAACCGGAGTAACGAATGGGGTTAACCTTTTTAAAAGTTGGAGGCATGCTCTGCTATTGTGATATGGACATTTCCATAATCCTATTTTATCCTGGTCTTTCATAATGGAATGATCCGCGGTTACTCCCCAGAACCATTCTCCCTCTTTGTGGTCAATAATATATTTTTTAATGAACTGCCAGTTCTTTAACATCGCTTTTTGATACAACGGATTTCCGGAGATCTCCCAGGCATTACAAAGTCCGATAAGCGCTTCTGCCTGTGGCCACCAATGTTTTTCTTTCACGAGCTGTCCGCTTATTGTATCCAGTTCATACCAAAGACCACCATCGTCATCAAGTCCTTCCATGGCGGCATCTGTAATGCGAAGTGCATTGGCTTTTGTAAGCGGGATCCAGGTTTCATCTCCAATGGATTCTGCGCATGACTGCAATAACCAGCCTGCTTCAATATCATGTCCATAGGAAATAATACCTGGTTTCAGGTTCCATTCTGCATCAAAAAAAAGCCGAAGATGATCATTGTTTTTATCTACTATCTTTTCCTGGAAAAGAGCAAGCAGTTCTACGATGCGGATACGGAGAAGAGGATCAGGCCATAATTCATACAGATTCGCATATCCTTCCAGAATATGTAAATGGGTATTCATGGTTTTCAATGCATTGTCGTCTTTGGCACTAAGCCTTTTGTTTTCCAGGAAAGTCCAGTCCCGGGCAAATGCATCCATATAACCCCTGTACGCGGTATCCAGACTGTATTGTTCAATGAGCCTGTACCATTCAATGGCCAGTGCCAGTGCCTGTTCATTGCCGGAAGCGCGGTAATATTCACTCATTCCGTATATGCCAAATGATTGGGCATAGATCTGTTTATGGGTATCCAGTGGATTTCCGTTTTCATCCACAGACCAGAATAAACCACCATTAACCGGATCAGTGAAATGATCCCGGATATAATAATAGGCGGTTGTAGCCAGATCGAGATGTTCTGTCTGGTTGGTAAAAGAATAGGCAGCCGAAAATGTCCATAGAATGCGGGCATTGAGAACAGCGCCTTTTGTAGCCCCTTGGATTGGCTTATTTGCATTATCCAATTTCCCCACGAATCCATCTTTTTCCTTATCCATGGAAAACCGGTTCCAAAAACCAAGTATACGATCAAACTCCCTCCTGATCTCCTCCTGAAATGGTTTCATTTCTGTCATGATAACCGGAGGGGCATTCTGATCACGCATAGTCAAAATATGGGATTAAACTTTTTCTTTCACTTTTTCTTTATGAAGGATCTGTTGATTTTTTTCAATCAGTTTGTTGATCTGTTGAACGGAATGCGCCGAACTAAGGCCATCTGGTGCAGTATTCAGTGTATAATCCAGCAGCTTTTCAATAGATGTAACGGCAACGTGCATACGCGTATCGGAGGAGGCATAATAAATAAATACCTTACCATTTTCATCTTCGATCCATCCATTGGAAAAAACGACATTGGACACGTCTCCAATCCGCTCTTCTCCTTCCGGTGCAAGAAAATAGCCACCCGGTTTGTAAATTACTTTAGTAAGGTCCGTTAAATCGGTCATGAAGAGGTACAATACATATCGTAATCCTGCTGCCGTATTTCTAACTCCATGCGCCAGGTGAAGCCATCCTAGGGAAGTCTTGATGGGCGTAGGTCCCTGTCCGTTTTTTAATTCATATACAGTATGATATATTTTTTTGTCGATGATCCGTTCTTCCCGGATGTCTGCGTGTTCGATGGAAGGGCAGACGCCAAAACCGATTCCACCGCCCTTGCCTGCTTCAATAAAACTATCCTGCGGGCGGGTATAAAATGCATATTGGCCATTTACAAATTCCGGATGAAGCACCACATTCCGTTGTTGTGGAGAGTTCGTTATCAGGTTTGGTAATCTTTCCCAGGTTAAAAGATCCCTGGTGCGGGCAATGCCGCATAGGGCGATGGCATAGGACTGATCGCCTTCAGGGGCTTCCGGATTCCGTTTTTCTGTACAGAACAATCCATAGATCCATCCGTCCTCATGCTCCGTTAACCGGACATCATAAAAATTTGTTTCATTTTGATCCAGGACGGGCATAGTAACCGGTTTTTCCCAGAACGTAAACTGATCAATGCCATTCGGACTTTCTGCAATAGCAAAAAATGATTTGCGGTCAACGCCCTCTACCCGGGCCATCAGAAGATATTTGTTATTCCATTTGATGGCGCCGGCATTCATGACGGTGTTGATTCCAAAGCGTTCCATCAAAAAAGGGTTTGTTTTTTCATTCAGATCGTAACGCCAGGTGAGGGGAATATGATCCTGTGTGAGCACAGGATATTGGTATCTTTCATATACCCCGCTTCTGTTCAGTTCAGCAACCCTGTTTTTCCGGCGAACGATATTCCGTTGATATTTTTTTAATTTATTGAATCTTTCAGCATAGGCTTCTTTCATCTGCTTTGTTTTATACAGTTCGTCTTAAGATTTGTACTAACCCGATTTTCATATCCCGGTTTTCCTTTAACCGGGGCCGATTTATTTTGCAGTTAATTCTATTAAGCAGCGTGGGGGCTGCTTTTCACAAATCGGAATAATCGGTACTGTGCATCAGGATGCTGTCTATATGTGAAACGGAAATAGCGCTTTCATAAACAGGATTAGCGGTTAGTTTTTTCCATTCCGGATCGTTCCCAAATGCTTTCCAATGTGCTTCCCGGGAGGAACTGTTTTCAAATACGATCATGTACATGAGATTGGGCAAATGACTGCCAGACAAAACGTCTGCATAAATAACGGCATTAAAGCCCAGACGTTTAAAAAGACCAACCTCTCCTCCTTCATTGAACATGTTTACTTTTTTATAATGGAGCTTTTCGGTTGGACTTTCATAACTTCTCAATTCATATAAGGTTTCGGAATTCACTTTGATTGCCGGAGGGATGAGTTTTGGCTGATCCGGAAATGCTTCCAGTATTACCGATTCCATCCTCACAAAGGGAAGGTTGCTGGTATCAGCCTCAGCAAAGGGTTTGGCGGCTTCCGTAAACTGTTTATCTCTCTGCAGCGTGATTTTTGTTTTTCGCCAATTATCGAGGGCGGGATATGTTATCAGCACATAAATTTTTTTAATGGCAGCCGTATCATTCGCTATGGGTTTGAACACGCCAATATGACGAAAGCCCATCCGGTGAAGGGCAGGCAAATAGGCATTTTTCAGGTACTGATCGGTTGCCTGCATCTGGTTTTCCGATTTGAGCAGGTATGTCTGTATTTCATAAATTTCCTTTTGTGCTTTAGCCGAAATACAAATAACATTCAACAGAAGGAAACTGAACGACCTGAAAATATATTTTATCATTTATAAATTTTTTCTGCTTGTAAACCTTTTTCAAAAAGTATTTTTCCGGATTGAATCATTTTTCTAAAATCTTCTGCTGAACCTTGTCCTTTGTAAGGAACATAAAATTCAGATTTCCCATTGTCATGAGCCCCCGCATTCCGCCACGCAAGCGCATAAACCACCTGATGGTTCTCTATAGCAGGAAGAAAAACCCGGGTCCACCAACTGTTGTCGGAGATTTCATTATAACCAAACTCTGTAAGTGCCGGGATTTTATGATGCATCACGGCAATACTGTCCAGCAAATCCAGATCCTTTTTGAAAAATACAGTAAAAGCTTCGTTTTCTTTAATGTTATTTGCCTGATATATATCAAATCCAAGGATGTCTATCCATTCATCTCCCGGATATCTTTCCAGATAATCGGGGATGCTGTTGAACCTGTCCGTATTATAGGCGTATAACAGATGGTGTATTTTTTTCTTGTTCCTGAGATAATGAATGGTAAACTGCCAGAGTTTTTTCATTTCTTCCGGACTGCATTGATCTTTCCCCCACCAGAACCAACCGCCATTGAGTTCATGAAACAAACGCAATACAAGAGGAATGTTTTCTCCTTTTTTCCCTTTCAGCTCCCCGAGAAAATCAGCCACATGATCGAGCCATCCTATATACAGGGTATTCTTCTCTCCTCCGGGCAGGATGGATGCCACGGCACCCGGCTTATTATCCCATGCCGTACCGCCTGTAAGTGGATTGTTCAAATGCCAGCTTAGGGTAATAATACCGCCGCGGGCATATGCTTCCTGTATATATTGTTTGGTTTTAATAAAAGGAACAGCATCCAGATTATGATCCTGACCGAGTTCTATTCTTCCCAGATCAAATCCATACACAGCAGGGAATTCCCCGGTTACGTCCCGGATATCGCTTCGTCCGTCTTCGTACTTCCATCCCACACCGTAGGCCGGATCATCCTGATGACCGAATAGGATTTTCTTTCCGGAAAGGCGGTGAAGATTTTTAAAAAGTGCTTTAGTTTCCGGAGAAACTTGCTTATCTGCACATTCCTGGGCATTAAGCTGTAAACAGGCAAACAGGCAAAGAGGAATAAGTGAGTATTTTAAATTCACGGATTAAATATCGTTTTTATTCTCAGAAGAGGAAGCAGGATTTATTAATTTACCAGAACCATCTTATCTGTACCATCCGGAAGCATTTCCTGAACTAAGCAGGTTATCTCCTGCAACACGTTAATGGTTGTCAAAACTATTCTCATTCTTGTCCTTAATTAAATACTAAATTAGCTTTTCATTGTATTATTTTATTCACAAAACGGACAGAGGTTACCCTGGTTCTGTGAAGAGCCCTATTTTTAGTGGATTATTGTATTTTTGGCGATGTTCATATTAGTGATACTTTTTTTGCCTGTCACCTGCGTATATTTGTTGTACGGAGATGAGAACCGGCTAATGGCTGATACCGATTGCAAATGAAAAAAAACCTCTTACGGGAGATTACTCCGCTCACCCAAAGCGATTGCTTTACTTTATTCTCCCGGGTAAAATCAGCCTTTGATTTTCCGCTTCATTATCATGAGGAATTCGAATTGAATTTTATTCAGCATGCCAAAGGTGCCAAGCGGGTGGTCGGAGATCATATGGAAGAAATCGATGAGTTGGAGCTGGTGCTCGTTGGCTCCAATCTGCAACATGCCTGGTTCACGCATCGTTGCAGGTCGCCTGAGATTCGGGAGATTACCATTCAGTTCCATAAAGATCTTTTTGATGAAAAGCTGCTCAGACGTAACCAGCTTAGTTTCATTAAAAGCATGTTTGATAAATCTTCAAGGGGGATTCTTTTTTCTAAAGAAACCATTCTGTCGCTCGCGCCACGGATCATAGAACTTAACCAGAAGCATGGTTTTGATTCTGTGCTGGAACTGATGTCTATCCTCCATGATCTGTCCATATCGAGGAACATGCGCATTCTTTCCGATCTGTCTTTTACTACAGAACATTTTACCTATAATAGCCGCCGTGTGGAAAGGACTTTTGAGCATATGAATAAAAATTTCGACAAGACCATCACGCTGGCTGAAGTGTCTAAGCTGGCCAATATGTCGGATGTTTCTTTCAGCCGCTTTTTCAGGCAACGCACAGGAAATACCTTTATTGACAGTTTAACGGAGATCCGGTTGGGTCATGCAAGCCGGCTGCTGATCGAATCTACCAATTCCATTGCTGAAGTAGCCTATCACTGCGGGTTTAATAATATTTCCAATTTCAACCGCATCTTCAAAAGGAAAAAAGGCTGTACGCCAAGAGAGTTCCGGGATAGTTTTTCCGGAACGCAGATATTCATCTGAAAAAAAAGGCATCTTTCAGTTGAAAGATGCCCAGGGAGAAAGGTTTAATGATTAACAGTTACGGATTGCATTGGGTTAGTCGGACTGGCTCAGGCCCGGGCTGGATATCCATCGCGGCATAACAGCAGGCGAAAAAGAAGACTTAGGGAAAACAAGAAAATATTTCTTTAAATGTTTATAGAAATGGTAAATAAACCATCTTTGCCATTCACCAACATATATGTATCATGAGTTATGCTTTCCGGGAAGACCGGTATAATAAAATGGAATATCGCCGTTGTGGACGCAGCGGATTAAAACTGCCTGCCGTTTCACTTGGGCTCTGGCATAATTTCGGAGATATAGACAATCAACAGAATGCCCGCGACATATTGCGGCTGGCATTTGATAAAGGCATCACCCATTTTGATCTGGCGAATAATTACGGACCTCCTCCGGGTTCGGCAGAAGAAAATTTCGGAAAAATTTTTAAACAGGATTTTAAAGACCACCGGGATGAACTCATTCTTTCTTCTAAAGCCGGATGGGGTATGTGGCCCGGACCTTATGGTGATCTTGGTTCCAGGAAATATCTGGTGGCCAGCCTGGATCAGAGTTTGAAGCGGATGGGGTTGGAATACGTAGACATTTTCTATCATCATCGCCCTGATCCCGATACTCCTTTGGAAGAGAGTATGTCTGCTTTGGATCATATCGTGCGACAAGGGAAAGCACTTTATGTAGGCATTTCGAGTTATCATCCGGACGAAACGGCGAAAGCGGTTAAGCTACTTCGCGAACTGGGTACACCCTGTCTCATTCATCAACCCAAATATTCCATGTTTGAAAGATGGATCGAAGATGGGCTGCTGGATGTATTGAAGAAGGAAGGCGTGGGTTGCATCTGCTTTTCTCCGCTGGCGCAGGGTATGCTTACAGATAAATACCTTAAAGGAATTCCGGATGGATCCCGGGCCGGAAGTCACCGCGGAAATG
>JAYVXJ010000120.1:0-8138 GCA_043785285.1 Chitinophagaceae bacterium | reverse complement strand
GTACCGGCGGATGATCTTACGGATCCGGCACCGGCTACTACTTTCGCACATCTGGATGCCACAACTGTTCTGGACCGGAAAATTGCCGATCTGGGTATTTATCCCGCTGTAAATCCACTGGATTCCACTTCCCGTATTCTGAGCCCGCAAATTGTTGGGGATGTGCATTACGATTGCGCCAATAACGTAAAGCTAATTTTGCAGCGATATAAAGAATTACAGGATATCATAGCCATCCTGGGATTGGATGAATTGAGTGATGAAGATCAGTTAACAGTAAAACGGGCCCGTAAAGTACAGCGGTTCCTTTCCCAGCCATTCCACGTTGCGGAAGCATTTACCGGTCTGAAAGGTGTTCTGGTACCGATTGAAGAAACCATCCGTGGATTCAATATGATTATGAATGGAGAAGTGGATGATTATCCCGAAGCAGCTTTTAACCTGGTAGGAACCATTGATGATGCAATAGAAAAGGGGAAGAAATTAATGGCGCAGGCGCAAGGGTAAGCAATTTGAAAATTTACTGCTCATGTTTTCGGTTGATAAAGTGTTCACCTAAATTTTGCTTTTTTCATTTTCAAATTTCTCTCATGACCCTCGAAATACGCACTCCCGAACACAAACTATTCAGTGATTCCGTTTATGGCGTTCAGTTGCCCGGCGTTTCCGGTTCTTTTGAAGTGCTGGACAAACATGCGCCGCTGGTGAGTGCATTGAATAGCGGGCGGATCAAGGTGCTCAGCGACCGGAATCATACTACCCAGTTTGATATTCAAAGCGGGTTTGTGGAAGTGATTCATAATCATGTAACCGTTCTGGTGGAAGCTGCAAAACCGGTTTAATTCAATTGCGGATCTGTCGGAAAATTGATCATCACCAGATAATTTCCACCGAGATGCCGGATCGCATCTTTCCAGATTTCATCTGTTTTTTTATGGAAGATCAGCTTTCGGCTCGCTTTTACCGGTAGCCAGGATTTGTCTTTCAATTCATCGTCGAGTTGCCCTCCTGCCCACCCTGAGTAACCAATATAAAAACGGATTTTGCCGGGCTTAACCTGCCCTGATCGGATCAGGATAATGGCTTTTTCAAAATCGCCTCCCCAATAGATTCCGTCTATTACTTCGTACCCTCCCTGGATCAGGTCGGGGTACTGATGAAGAAAATGGATAGTATCTGTTTGAACCGGTCCGCCAAAATAAACAGGTATTTCCAGATCTTCAGCGTCCTGAACCAGATCTTTCAGACTATATTCGTATGCTTTATTCAACAAAAAGCCAAAACTTCCTTCGCTCTGATGCTCACAAAGGAAGACCACGGATCTTTTAAAATTCGGATCTTTCAGAAAAGGATCAGCGATCAGCAATATGCCGGCAGCGGGACTGTCCATATACGTAAATTAACTAATCCAAAGGATATTGTTTAATAAATTTGTAATTCTGTAGCATACCCGGACGACCCGGTTTTCCAGGTATTAACAACAGTCTGCGTGAAAAAAAACTTCTCCATTATTTTTATTCTGATCAGTGTCTCACTGATAGGAATCATTTATATTCAATGGAACTGGATCACCACTATGGTGGAAAATAAACAGGAAGAACTGCACCATAAACTCGTAGATGTAACTACGGATGTGGCGAGGGACCTCATTGAATATAAACAGACGGCTCTTTCCGGTTCCCAGTTGCTTCGGTCAAGGCCTGGATTTAACTGGAGGCCTTCAGATCAGTTCCTGCAGGAGCTGATGCGTCCTCCGCTGATCTCTCAGAAATTCAGCTATGAAGAGATCCGGGAGAAACTTCGGAAAGCATTTATCTACAGGGGATTAAAGGATACCAAGTTCGAATTTTGTATTTTTTCAGAAGTGGGAATCAATACCGCCATGGGGTCCAACACCTACGAACTGAAATCACCGAATTTCTTTGCTGCCTTTACCGATACCATCCATAATAAACAAACCGTATTACCCTTGATTACCAGCGGTAGCGAACTCACGGGTCCCGAACCTTTCGAAACTTTATCTATTGTGATTCCGGATTATAAATCCGTTGTGATGAAACAAATGCGGGTAATGATTTTCGGCGTGATCTTTTTCACCCTGATCATTATTACAGCCTTTTATGTAACCGTCCATACCTTATTGCGGCAGAAGAAACTCAGTGAGATCAAAAATGATTTCATCAATAATATGACGCACGAGTTAAAGACTCCGCTCGCCACCATTTCACTGGCCGTGGATGCCATGCGGAACGAGAAGGTGGTACACGACCGTGGAAAATCAGAATACTTCAGCAGCATCATCAAGGAAGAAAACAAGCGGATGAACAAACAGGTGGAAACGATTTTGCAGGCTGCGCTGATTGACCGGCAGGAATTGCAACTGAAGTTGCAGCCTATTCATGCGCATGAGGTCATCCGGCATGTGATGGATAATTTTGCACTGCAATTTCAGGAGATTCATGCAAACGTGATTCTGGAACTGAATGCCCGGTATGATCTGGCGGAAGCAGACGAAGTTCACTTTACCAACCTGATATCTAATCTGATTGATAATGCCGTTAAATATTCCCGGGATAAACTCAGCATCCGGATCACCACGCACAATAACGGAAAATGCCTGACTATTCGCATTGAAGACAATGGCATTGGAATGAATAAAGAAACACAACGACGCATCTTCGAAAAATTCTATCGTGCACATACCGGAAATGTACACAACGTAAAAGGATTCGGGTTGGGACTGAGTTATGTGAAATCCGTGGTGGATGCGCATCATGGCCGGATCAAAGTAGAAAGCGCAGTGGGTAAGGGAACGGCATTTACGCTGGAAATTCCCTTAGTGAGGCAGGAACAAACATCCGTCTCCGTAGCTTAGGAAGCGGTAATCATTTTCCAGCGCGAAGTTGTACACTTTCTTCCAGTCATCTCCGATCAATGCAGCAACAAGTAATAGCAAAGTGGACTGTGGCTGATGAAAATTGCTGATGAGTCCCCGGATGATTTTAAACCGGTAACCCGGTGCAATGAATAACTGTGTTCTCGTAATTAATTTATTATCCGGTTGCTGACAGATCCATTCCATCAAAAAATGCAGGGCTTCAAGTGCACTTAAGGAATCATCCATTCGATAAGGATCCCATTGGCTAAGTGTAAGTCCGGGGGCATCCCTGTTTTTATTTTCAGCTAGCTTCAATCCCAGCCAGTAAAGACTTTCCAGGGTTCTCAAAGAAGTGGTGCCGACGGCAATGATGGGATCGGATAATTTATCCATCAGTCTTTGCAACATATCCGCATGCACTTCAATAACTTCTTCGTGCATGATATGATCGGCCAATCGCTCCGATTTTACCGGCATAAACGTACCGGCGCCTACATGGAGTGTAAGGTAGAGCTGGCCAATATGCCGTTGTTGCAGGGAATCAAAAATTTGTGGGGTGAAATGAAGTCCCGCTGTTGGCGCAGCTACCGATCCTTCTTCTGCAGCATAAATGGTTTGGTATCTTTCGGCGTCAGAAGCTTCAGCATCGCGTTTAAGATAAGGAGGAAGAGGAATGGAACCGAGATAGTGAAGTACTTCTGCAAAAGAAAGTAGAGGTGATGACCAGGAGAATTCAACGATAAAATAAGCTGATTTTTTTTCGATTAAACGGGCCTGCAGCGTCACCTGTTCATTTTCCTTTTCGAGCACCATGCCTTTTTTCCACCTGGATGCACCACCAATCAAACATTTCCAGTGCCCTTTTTCCCGCTCCATCATGGCACTCTGAATTCCGGTATCAGAGGTAGCAGGTTCCAGACAAAAAATCTCAATAATACCGCCCGAAGGTTTGCTGAAAAGCAGTCGCGCTGCGATCACCTTGCTCTTATTAAAGACCAGCATGGAGCGTGCGGGGAGGTAGGCGGCAATATTTGCGTATTGGGTTTCGCGTATGGATCCTTCCTGCCATACCAGCAGCTTTGAAGCATCCCGTTGCGGCAATGGATAGCGGGCAATCTTTTCTTCCGGCAGGTGATAATGGAATTCGGATACAGACAGGTTTCCGGGAAATATGTTGGCCATGGGTTTAGCTTCTTTTTTACTTATCCACCCGTATTCACCACTGTTCACATCTTATACACATACTAATTCCGGAAAAGAGTCTGAAATATCGTAGTAAACCCTTATCCATTATGGCTCTTGAGACAAATAAATGCTGTGGAAAAATTAAAGTCTTCTAAATTAGTTTGAGAAGTGGGAAAAAGTGTTATTTTGTGTGAATTATTCAAAACATTGTTTCAAGTCATTATAAATGAATGGTTTTCTAGGGGAATACGAGGTAACGCTCGACACAAAAGGGCGGTTTCTTCTGCCAGCTTCGCTCAAAAAGCAGACGGGGGAAGACGACAGCCAGTTTGTAATAAACCGGGGATTTGAAAAATGTCTGGGTTTATATCCCATGAAAAGCTGGGAGCCCATTTTTGAAGAGATCAGCAAGTTGAATGATTTTGATCCGAAGGTAAGGTCATTCAGGCGATATTTTTTAAACGGAGCCACGATGATGGAGCTGGATTCGGCAGGCAGGCTGCTTATCCCACAGAGTCTGAAGGAATATGCCGGTCTGGAAAAAGATATCGTGCTGGTAACGGCGGTTAATAAAATAGAAATCTGGGATAAAAGTAAGTACCAACAGTTCTTTGAAACCTTTTCACCGGATGATTTCAGCGGCCTGGCCAACGAAGTTATGAATGGTAAACCCGATAAATGAACTATATGACGGGCTCATCTCCCGCATATCATATACCCGTATTGCTTTCAGAAGCGATGGACGGTTTGGATATCAGGGCGAACGGGATCTATGTTGATTGCACCTTTGGCGGAGGTGGACATTCGGCAGAGATCCTGTCGCACCTGAATAAAGAAGGCCGGTTATATGCGTTTGATCAGGATGCCGATGCAAAGAAGAATGCCCTGCCCGATGAACGATTTCATTTCATCCCGCATAATTTCAGGCATCTGCAACGTTTCCTGCGTCTGAACGGGATTTCTTCCGTAGATGGTATGCTGGCCGATCTGGGTGTAAGCAGTCACCAGTTTGATGAAGCTGACCGCGGTTTTTCCATACGGATGGACGCCGGACTGGACATGCGCATGGACAAGCGGCAGACCCTCCTGGCGAGAGATATTCTCAATACCTACAGCGAGAAGGACCTGCACAGGATCTTCGAACAGTATGGAGAAGTGACCAATTCAAAAACGCTCGCCAGATCCATTGTTGGATTGAGACCTACAAACGCTTTTCGCACCGTCAATGGATTCAGGCAGGCAATCGATCATCTGATAAAAGGTAATCCAAACAGGTGGTTCGCGCAGGTTTTTCAGGCCTTACGCATCGAAGTGAATGATGAGATCACCGCGCTCAGGGAAATGCTGGAACAGATTCCGGCACTACTTAATCCCGGCGGGCGTGTGGCGATCATCAGCTTTCACTCACTGGAAGACAGGATGGTTAAACAATTTTTCAGGAACGGAACTTTTGAAGAGAAAGACGAACTGAATCCCTTCGGAACAACATCAACAGCCAAAACATTGCGGATGGTTACCAAAAAGCCAATCACTCCATCAGAAACGGAGTTGAAGGAGAATCCCCGTGCACGAAGCGCTAAACTCCGGATCGCAGAAAAAATATAAATGACTTAATCCATACCTACGAAATCTCAGTATGATAATCTGGTACCCTTTAATTTTTATTTATCACAGAGAGAAAGTATGAAAGCCATCGGAAACAATCAAAAGCAAAAGGTAAAACGCGTCCTCCGTTACCAATGGATGATCCGCAACCTGCCCTTTTTTCTTTTCCTGGCTTTTTTAGCCGTGCTCTACATATATAATGGTCATTACGCAGACCGCGTGGTGCGGGATATCGGAAAAACAGGAAGGGAATTGAAAGAACTGCAATACGAATACAAAAGCTTGAAGAGCGAAGTGATGTTCCGCAGTAAACAGAGTGAATTGGCAAAAGCTGTGGAACCTTTTGGATTGAAAGAGTTGTCTTCGCCACCGGTAGTGCTCGGCGATAGCAGCGAAAACGGAACGAAATAATTTTTATCAACCATATCTCCGATACCCGGTGGAATTGAGAAGAGACATACTATGGAGGGTTTACCTGTGCTTCCTGGGAATCGTGGCTGTTTGCATAGCTGTGCTTGGGCGGGTTTTTTATATTCAGCAGGTACAGGGAAATTATTGGCGGGGACTGAGTGATAGTCTGCATCAGAAATATGTTGATCTCAGTGCTGAAAGAGGAACGATATATAGTGAAGAAGGAAATATGCTGAGCACGTCAATACCTTATTTTAATATCTACATCGATTTCGCGGCTGACGGATTAAGAGAAAAGAATGGAAAGCGGTTTAAAGATAACGTGGACTCCCTGTCTGGATGTCTCGCCGCTCTTTTCAAAGATCAGTCAGCCGCCGCTTATAAAAAGGAATTGCAGCAGGGCTATAAAAGAGAAGACCGGTATTATTCGCTTCACAGGAATCTCACATTCGATCAATATAAACAGCTGAGGGCTTTTCCATTGGTACGACAAGGCAGAAATAAAAGCGGATTTATTACGGAAACAACCAGCAAACGGTTGAATCCATTTGGCTTGCTCGCCAACAGGACCATTGGCCTGTCCCGTAACAATGCCCAGAATGTAGGTCTGGAAAGAACCTATGATATTTTACTGAAAGGAGAAAACGGAAGAAGACTTGTCCGCTATATGGCTGCCGGTACGTACATACCAGTTGAAGGATATGAGATTGATCCGGAAAACGGGAAAGATATTATTACTACCATCGACGTAAATACGCAGGATATTGCAGAAAATGCGCTACTGAAAGTGATGCAGGAAAATGACTGCGAACACGGCACCTGTATTGTAATGGAAGTCGCCACCGGGAAAATCCGCGCCATTGCCAACCTCGGAAAACAACCCGATGGCAGTTATTGGGAAGACCTCAACTATGCGATCCGCGCTTCGGAACCCGGATCCACTTTTAAACTCGCTACTTTACTCTCCCTGCTTGAAGATCATGATGTAACCCTGAATGATCGGGTAAACCTGGAAGAAGGCAAATGGAAAGTGGGCAGACGCACGGTGTATGATGCGGAAAAACATGGAAAAGGGGAGTATACGGTGCAACAGGCTTTTGAACTGAGTTCAAATGTAGGCATGGCTAAATTGGCCGTGGCACACTATGCACACGAGCCGGAGCAGTTTGTTAACCACCTGAAGAAATTAAAACTTAATCAAATCACCGGAATTGACCTGGCCGGAGAAACACAACCGATAATAAAGAATCCGAAGTCGCGCACCTGGAGTGCCACCACCCTGCCCTGGATGGCCTTCGGATATGAAGTGCTGATCAGTCCGCTGCAAACACTCAACTTATACAACGCCGTCGCTAACCAGGGGAAAATGATGAAGCCCTATCTGGTGAATACCATTCAGGATGCCGGTGGAATTGAAAAACAAAATCAGCCCGTGGTGCTGATCGACAAGATCTGCAGCGATAAAACACTGGCTCAGCTGCGAACCTGTCTGGAGGGCGTCTGTATGGAAGGAACCGCTAAAGCCCTTTTTAAAAATTCATTTTATTCTGTTGCGGGAAAAACAGGCACTGCACTCGTTGCCAACAGGAACAGAGGTTATGCAGATCATATTTATCAATCTTCCTTTGTCGGATATTTCCCCGCGAACAGGCCAACGTATTCGTGCATCGTGGTGATTAAGAACAAACCGTTTGCTAAAAAATATTATGGCGCTGCAATTGCCGGCCCCGTGTTTCGTGAAGTGGCTGATAAACTCATGAGCCTGGAAAAAGATAATCCGGATAACAGCCGTTATGCCGCGATAATCGAACTGATGAACAAAGACAGCTCCAACTATTATTATGCCGGCAGTACAAAGGGAATGAAGTCCGTGTTGCAGACATTGAATATGTCGTATACAGATTCTTCCGGTGGTAATAAATGGGCGCGATTGTATCCGGTCAATAACCAGCCGGTGATGGCTACAAAAAAAGAAGATGCAAAGCGGATACCAGATGTTAAAGGCATGGGTTTGAAAGATGCGCTCTACCTGTTGGAATCCCGGGATATACAGGTGCTG
>JAYVXJ010000119.1:0-8152 GCA_043785285.1 Chitinophagaceae bacterium | reverse complement strand
TTTTATTAAAAGTAAAGTCCTTCAGTTTATTTTGGCCCATCATTACCTTGGTGGCTATATTCAGATAAGGAATCTGATATGCTTTTGCAATGAAAGGGGTGGTTCTGGAAGCCCTGGGATTGGCTTCTATCACAAATACTTTTCCGTTTTTAATGGCAAACTGAACATTGATCAGGCCCAGGATGTTCAAACGGAATGCAATTTTCCGCGCATACTCTTCCATGGTTTCCACCACCAGTGGAGTCAGGTTAAACTGTGGAAGTACGGCATTGCTGTCCCCGCTATGAATACCCGCAGGTTCAATATGTTCCATCACCCCCATGATGTGAAATTCATCTCCATCGCAAATACCATCAATCTCTGCTTCCTGGCAGCGATCCAGGAAATGGTCAATCAGAATTTTATTGTCGGGTATGTGTTTCAGGAGGCTGATCACTGCCTTTTCCAGTTCATCATCATTGATCACGATCCGCATTCTTTGGCCACCGAGAACATAACTGGGGCGCACCAGTACCGGATATCCGACTATTTTGGCAACAGCAACTGCTTCATCCACGGTGAATGCCGTTCCGTAAGAAGGATAGGGAATGTCCATTTCTTTCAGCATATCGCTGAACCGTCCACGGTCTTCAGCGATATCCATATTATCGTAAGAAGTTCCGATGATCGGAATTCCTTTTTTGTGCAGTTTTTCTGCCAGCTTGAGTGCAGTCTGCCCCCCAAGTTGCACGATCACCCCGTCGGGTTGTTCATGTTCTATAATATCCCAGAGATGTTCCCAGAATACGGGTTCAAAATAAAGTTTATCCGCGATGTCAAAATCCGTGGAAACGGTTTCCGGATTACAATTCACCATGATGGCTTCATAACCGCATTCTTTCACAGCGAGTAACCCGTGCACGCAACAATAATCGAATTCGATACCCTGGCCGATCCGGTTGGGCCCGGAGCCCAGGATGATGATCTTCTTTTTCTTGCTGGCTATACTTTCGTTTGAACCACCGTTTTCAAAGCAGGAATAGAAATAAGGCGTTTTGGCTTCGAACTCTGCACTGCAGGTATCAACCATTTTATAAACCCGGCGGATATTCTCCGCTTTTCTTTTTTCAAATACGGCGTCCTCACTACCATCCTGCATAATGGTTGCGATTTGAATATCGCTGAATCCGAGATCTTTGGCTTCCCGCAGCAGATCTGTGGGAAGGGTATCCATTTTGTACTTGAGGATTTCTTTTTCTACCGTGCATATTTTCTGGATCTCATACAGAAACCAGCGGTCGATACCCGTTATCTGCGAAATTGTTTTCACACTAACGCCCAGCATGAGGGCGTCTTTGATCCGGAAGATCCGGTCCCATTTCGGTATTTTGATATATTCGATCAGTTCTTCTGCATGCAGTTGACTCTTGCCGTAATAGCCAAGTCCCACGGCATTGTTTTCCAGACTCTGACAGGCTTTCTGCACCGCTTCCGTAAAGCTTCTGCCGATGGCCATCACTTCACCTACACTCTTCATCTGCAATCCCAGCGTATCATTGGCCCCTTTGAATTTGTCAAAATTCCAGCGGGGCATTTTTACGATCACATAATCCTGAACGGGTTCAAAATAAGCAGATGTGGTTTGGGTGATCTGATTCTTTAGTTCGTCGAGTGTATATCCAATGGCCAGTTTCGCGGCAATTTTGGCAATCGGATAACCGGTTGCTTTGGAAGCAAGTGCCGAAGATCTGGAAACACGGGGATTTATTTCCACGGAAATAAGCTCTTCTGTTTCGGGATTGAGGGCAAACTGCACATTACATCCGCCGGCAAAGTTTCCGAGTGAGCGCATCATGAGAATAGCCTTATTCCGCATATCCTGGAATGCGGTATCGCTGAGGGTCATGGCCGGGGCGACCGTAATGGAATCTCCGGTATGAACACCCATCGGATCCATATTTTCAACAGTGCAGATAATAGTTACATTATCGTTTTTATCCCGCAACAATTCCAGTTCAAATTCTTTCCAGCCCAGAACGGCTTTTTCAACCAGCACTTCATGGATGGGAGATGCTTTCAGTCCTTTTTCCAATGCGGCATCCAGTTCATCCTTGTTCCAAACAAAACCACCTCCTGTACCGCCCAGGGTAAAGGATGGCCGGATAACCAGGGGGAAGCCAATATCCTGTGCAAATTCTTTTCCTTCCAGCAGGGAGTTGGCAATACGCGAAGGCGCCACCGCAATCCCGATCTTCACCATCAGCTGCCGGAATTTTTCGCGGTCTTCTGCGGTATCAATAGCTTCTATATCTACTCCGATCAATTGAACTTTATATTTTTCCCAAACACCCAGCTCAGCGGCCTCCTTACACAAATTCAGCGCGGTTTGGCCACCCATGGTGGGCAACACCGCATCTATCTGATTTTCTTCCAGAATCTGTTCAATACTTTCCACAGTTAGAGGAAGCAGATAAACCCTGTCGGCCATCATCGGATCCGTCATGATGGTAGCCGGATTACTATTGATCAGGATTACTTTTATTCCTTCTTCCCGAAGACTTCTTGCAGCCTGGGAGCCGGCATAATCAAATTCGCAGGCTTGTCCGATGATGATCGGACCGGAGCCAATAATAAGTACTGAACCAATCGAGGGATTTTTTGGCATGTCAAAACAAATTCCGCAAAAGTAAGGTTGTGCGGGTTCTTAGAGAAATTTATCAGCAAAAACGGGGAATAAAAAAAGTCCCGCATCAGCAGGACCCTTATAAAAATGGGTATAAATAACTCAGTTATTATGAAAAGAAGCCATCTCGATATCATCCAACAATACGCCACCCTTCTGCGCCTCCATACGTTTCTCGGCTATCAGTCTTTTATTATCATATTTGGTTTTGATCTTAAAGACCCATTTTTGTTTCGCCTGTTCACCGCGCACCATTCCGATCAGCGAACCAACGCCGATGACGAAAAAAACAGCGATTTTATTTGAGGACTTGATCATAACCTCTTTTTAAGAAGGGTTCTAAATATAAAGACATCTTCTTTATGCCAAAAGCTGTACCAGTTTTGATTTTTTTTTTAAAAACATTGATTTTCACGTTCTATTAAATTTTTATGATCAATTTATGGAATGTCTGCGAATCCACATTTGGGATTCAGGACCTTTGCATTTCTTAAATCGGGATAGTTCATGCGGACAATAAGTATTTATCTGATATTGATTTTTAGTAGCGGGATCTCACGTGCACAGCTTTTTCAACCGGTTAACTATCCGAAAACGGAATTCAGGAATCCCCTCGACATTCCGATCAGCCTGTCCGCCAATTTCGGAGAGCTTCGAAGCGATCATTATCATATGGGTCTTGATATCAGAACCCAACACCGGGAAAACCTTCCCGTGCATGCCGCTGCAGATGGATATATATTCAGGGTCAAAATAGAACCATTTGGTTTTGGTCAGGCCGTTTACATTAAACACCCCAATGGGTTCTATACTTTATACGCCCATCTAAACGCATTCAATCCCGCGCTGGCGGCTTATGTAAAGAAAAAACAGTATCAGCTTGAACGATGGGATATCTCGTTGGATATACCACCGGGATTATTTCCTGTAAAAAAGGGGGATCTCCTCGCTTATAGTGGAAATATGGGCGGATCGCAGGGGCCTCACCTGCATTTTGAGATCCGGGATAATGATGACATCAACCTGAATCCTTTGCTATTCGGTTTTCCTATTGTAGATAACACGCCGCCTGTTATTCGAAAGCTGGCTGTATATGACCAGAGCAGAAGTATCTATGAACAATCACCTGTTTTTTATGCGGTGAAAGGTGAGGGGTCGAATTATACCCCTGTTGAGTCCCTTATCACCGTGAATACAACCCGTGTGGGTTTTGGCATTTCGGGGTTCGACACCCAAACGGGGTCCGCCAATCCAAATGGGATTTATCAGGCTGTCATTTTCGATAACCAGCAACCGGTTTCGGGATTCCGCATGGATCATATCAGTTATAACGATACCCGCGGCATCAATGCGCATATTGATTACCGTACGAAAGCCATGGGAGGCACCTATTATCAATTGTTATTTCAATTACCGGGCTATACGCATTCCATTTATCGGCAGACTTCCGGTGGTTATATACATGTGGAGGACAAAAAAACGCATGATATCCGGATAGAACTTAAAGATGCTTATGGGAATACGTCTAATCTTCGTTTTAACGTGCAGTATCAGCCCGGGCAGAAAACGAATACGGTTTTTGAAGGGAAAACCTTTTATCCGTTTATGGTAGACGGATATGAGACAGATGACTGTGCTTTTTATCTGGGAGAAAGATCCTTGTATGATTCCGTTCATGTTCCATATCAGGTGGTTGATGTGAATACTCCCGATGTTGTTTCCCGTTTGCATCATATTGGAACAACTAAGGTTCCCATCCATGATTCTATTACTGTAAGAATACGGGTTACCAAACCCCTCAGCGATAAAAACCATGTGTTGATGCAAAGGTTCGATCAGGAAGATGAAGAAGTTAAACAGGTGGAGTGGCAGGGGGATTGGGCTACGGCTTATTTCCGGGATTTTGGTGATTTTCAGTTGATCAATGATACGGAACCTCCTCAAATCAGTTTTCCCGGAATCGTTGAAAATGCAAACCTGCGCAACAGATTACGCATTGCCGTTGTGGTACGCGACAACAATAAAAAGATAAAAAATTTCCGGGCAACACTCGATGGGCAATGGCTTCTTTTTTCAAACGATAAGGCAAGAGCTTTCATTTATCATTTCGATGAGCACTGCCCTCCGGGCAAACACGAGTTAAAGATCAGCGTGGAAGATGTGGCAGGGAATGGGGCGGAGGGGGTTTTGCATTTTACCAGATGAATATATTAAAGATGACGGTTGACGGATGACCGATATCAGTTGCGACTTCAAAATTGAAGTCGGTCAACGGTCAACCGTCAACCAAAAACAAACTCCACTTCCCCATGCGAAAAACTCCTTTCTGCCGTATCGGAGGTGATCAACATCCCCTGCGCGTTCACTGATTCGATGCGGGTATCAAATAGTATGTTTCCTTTTTTGAGTTTTACTATTTCTCCCCGTTTATACAGGGATTGATTAAAAGTTTTCAAAATGGATGGCGGATCGGTTTGCAAAATTTCAATATGCTCTCCGATTTTCATGGCCAGCTCCCGGGCCAAAGCCAGGGGTTCGAAAGATTTACCGGTGATTTGTTTCAGGGATATGGCGTTGGGAAGATCTGCGGAAAATGAAGTCTGGTTCAGGTTCATACCAACTCCGATTACCGCGAAGAGCCAATCTTTTCCTTTAAGCACGTTTTCAATCAGGATGCCTGCTGCCTTTCTGTCACTCCAGTACAAATCGTTGGGCCATTTGATGGCCCAGCTATCCGGTGCATATTTCCGTACTCCATTCATACAGCCTATAGCGGCTGCAGCTCCTAGCAGGAATTGATTGGATAATGGCAATGGACGGGCCTCCAGCACCAGGCTCATGCTAAGGTTTTGGCCGGGTTCACTAATCCAGGTCTTTCCCCGCTGGCCCTTTCCTGCCCATTGCCGGTGCGCAAAATAGACCTGACCCGCGGAAGCCAATCCAGCATGGATCTGCGCCATGGCATAGTTGTTGGTGCTGTCCACCGAATCCAACTCAATCAACTGATTGTCAAATGTTGCTCTGTGTGGTTTATCCATAGTGGGATGTGACAAAAGATTACTATTTTTGAGCAGTGCGAATTTAGTATTCCTATGGTAAGTTGATACTTCGCCTAACCCTATTCATCATTAAAATATTCTGATTATTGGAACAATTGTCAATGTTGGTTAGCCGGAAACCAAATAAATTAGCCCGGTTAGCGAAGAACTCGAAAATTTTAAAAACCATTATCCAGGCCATACAGGAAAAAAAAGGCGAAAATAGTATATCTCTTGATCTCCGGAAAATTCATGAAGCTGTAACAGACTTTTTTATTGTCTGTGAAGCAGGCAGTACCACACAAGTGAGAGCCATAGCGGATTTCGTTGAAACTGAGGTAAAACATAAATGCGGAGAACTTCCCTATAAGCAAGAAGGAAAACAGGTATTACAATGGGTGATCATTGATTATATTAATGTGGTTGTCCATATCATGCTACCCGAAACCCGCCGGTTCTACAAACTGGAAGAAATGTGGAGCGATGCGGTTACGGAGGAGCACGAAGGATAACCAACATCTATCTATGTTTTAAACGCATTTTCCGAACTTTTTTATTTCCTAATCATTAATTACTAAGACAAGGAAGACTATCACATGCCACAAAATAATATGAAACAAAATGAAAGGCCTGGATTCCCGCGATTCAGACCCAGGGGTGGAGACGAAAATACGCCCAAAAAAGGACCCAAATTCAGTATCTATTGGGTATGGGGCATTATTGCCCTCATACTCTTCGGCTATAATTTCTTTGGCGCTTTTGCGCCGGATGCCCGTAAGCTGGATTCTGAAATGGAATTCAGGAACAACATGCTCGATAAGGGGGATGTATCCCGTTTAGTGCTGGTCACCAATAAAAATCTGGTAAGGGTATATATCAAAAAAGACAGTCTTGATAAAGCTTATTACAAGGATAAACTCGGAAAGAGCTACCAGGTAGTAAAAACAGAAGGACCCCAATTTGAATTCCAGGTTACCAAGATCGACGAATTTGAAAAGAGGATGAGTGATTTTTTTGTCAAAAATCCTTTTCTGGAAGTACCTATGTCTCCTGTACAGGAAGGTGACTGGATTCCGGGTCTGTTGCAGATAGCCCTGCCGATCCTCATCATCCTGCTGATCTGGGTGATGCTGATGCGAAAAATGGGCGGACAGGGTGGTAGTGGTGGTCCCGGCGGAATTTTCAATATCGGAAAATCAAAAGCTACTTTATTTGATAAAGGAACAAAAGTGAATATCACCTTCAATGATGTGGCGGGACTGGATGAAGCTAAGGTGGAAGTGATGGAAATTGTTGATTTTCTGAAGAATCCTAAAAAATATACAGCCCTTGGTGGAAAAATTCCCAAAGGTGCATTGCTTGTTGGTCCTCCGGGTACCGGGAAAACGCTACTGGCAAAAGCCATGGCAGGCGAAGCACAGGTTCCGTTTTTTTCCCTGAGCGGTTCTGATTTTGTGGAACTGTTTGTTGGCGTTGGTGCCAGCCGGGTGCGCGACCTGTTTAAACAGGCCAGGGAAAAAGCGCCCTGTATTATTTTCATTGATGAAATTGATGCTATCGGACGTGCCCGTGGCAAGAATGCGATGATGAGCAATGATGAACGCGAAAGCACGTTGAACCAACTGTTGGTAGAAATGGACGGCTTTGGTGGTGACAGCGGGATCATCATCCTGGCGGCAACCAACCGGCCTGATGTGCTGGATACAGCCTTACTTCGTCCGGGCAGATTTGACCGGCAGATCTCCATCGATAAGCCGGATCTGAAAGGAAGAGAGGCCATTTTCAAAGTGCATCTTAAGCCTATAAAAATATCTTCCAAACTGGATATTTATAAACTGGCTGAACAAACTCCGGGATTTGCCGGTGCGGATATCGCCAACGTGTGTAATGAAGCTGCATTGATTGCTGCCAGAAAAGGGAAAGATAGTGTGGAAATGGAAGATTTCCAGGATGCGGTGGACCGGGTGATCGGCGGATTGGAAAAAAAGAACAAAATCATTTCTCCGGAGGAAAAAAGGATTATCGCTTATCATGAAGCTGGTCATGCTATTTGTGGCTGGTATCTGGAACACGCTTATCCCCTGCTGAAAGTGACTATCGTTCCGCGCGGCGTAGCAGCTCTCGGGTATGCTCAATACACGCCCAAGGAACAATATCTCTATAATACGGATCAACTATTTGATCAGATCTGTATGACCCTGGGTGGTAGGGCCAGTGAGTCACTGAATTTTAATAAGATCTCTACCGGTGCTCAAAACGACCTGCAGCAGGTAACCCGGATCGCTTATTCTATGGTAACTGTGTACGGGATGAATGAGAAAATCGGAAATGTGAGTTTCTATGATCCTGCACAGGAAAATCAATTTACAAAACCGTATTCGGAAGAAACGTCCAAGCTGATAGATGAAGAGGTTCGCAAGCTGATCGATAAAGCTTATATAGCTACCAAAGA
>JAYVXJ010000118.1:0-8164 GCA_043785285.1 Chitinophagaceae bacterium | reverse complement strand
CATTCGGATGCTTATAGCGCCATTCCCGGTAGTATTCCAGCAGGACCTTGTCCAACACCTGATCCCCAACAATATATCCCAGCTGCACCATAAAGACCGTTCCCTTATAATAAGAATTAAGGCCATAGCCCAGATTGGTGCTGTAGAAATCAGCATACGTGCTTAGTGGTTCCTGTATTTTGCTTTTGGCCAGGTATATATAACTAGTATATTCTTTTTTATAGGTTTGATCAGCGGAAGTATCTTTATTTAAATGACCCCACACGCGTGCTGCTGCATACTGCGTAAATCCTTCATCCATCCAGGGATATTTCAATTCATCCGTTCCCAACATACCCTGGTACCAGCTATGCATGAATTCGTGCATCCAGCCACTGGCATCCTTAAGCAGGGTTGCCATAGGATATTCCATTCCGCCATCTCCGCCATGAATAAATGAATATTGTTTATAGGGATAAGGACCATAAGTCTGCTCAATAAAAGGCAATGCGCGCGCAACCTGATCCAGGATATTTAACCAACTCTTTTCAGGAACATTCGTCGTTTTATAAAGCACATGAACCGTAAGATCGGTGCGGATTTTTTTACTGGCATGTTTAAATTCCGGATCAGCAGCCCAAACAAAATCATGTACGTTCGGGGCAATGAAATGCCAGGTCAGTTTGTCGCCTGCGGAACGGTTTACTTTGGCACCCGGAGATTCATATCCATAGCCAATCTGATTGGGATTCTGTAAATATCCGGTTCCTCCCAGAATATACGTTTTATCAATACGGATCTTTACATCAAAATCTCCCCATACGCCATAGAACTCCCGGCCCACATAGGGCGTGGGATGCCAACCTTCATAATCATATTCACACATTTCCGGATACCACTGGCTCATGGAATAACGTACCTGGGTTTCGGGATTATCGCGACCACTCCTGCGAATCTGTAATGGCACCTGAGCCTCAAATTCCATATCAAAGCTAACCGTGCTGTTCGGAAGAATGGGTTTGGTAAGGTTCACTTCCAGGATGGTCTCTTCCATTTTAAAAGTTTGGGGCACATCATTCATTTTCAGGGAACGTATTTTCTGATAGCCGATCTCTTCCGGCGTTAAATGCTGAATCCTGTCTTTGACCCGTTCATCCCAGTCCGGTTCTCCGTTACTGATGGTTTGCCCCATCACCCGGCTCCGCTTGTCCATCATACTGTTCGGTTGAAAAGCATTCCAATACAAATGATAGAAAACTTTTCGCAATGTATCGGGGGAATGATTACTGTATTCGAGGTGTTGTTTTCCGGTAAACCGGTTGCTGGTTACATTCATGTCTATATTCATGGAATATTTTACGCGCTGCTGCCAGCGGTCTGGTTGCGCAAAACAAAAAAAAGCAATTCCCTGGGCAATGATTATACAGCATACTGTCCGAAAAAATTTTCTCAAAAAAAAGGGTGACTGGTTCATAACACAACTGATAATGTTAAAAAAATAAATAGGCTATCCGGTTCCTTCCAACACAATCACGATTTCTCCTTTAACTCCTTTCTCCTGGAAGTGATTGGCTACTTCCTGTAAGGATCCGCGGATATTCTCTTCATATAGTTTAGTCAACTCACGACTGACACTACATTGTCTATCTGCTCCAAAATACAAGATGAATTCCTGTAAAGTTTTCAGCAGCCGGAGTGGGGATTCGTAAAAAACCATTGTTCTTTGTTCAACAGCCAGCCTTTTAAGCAGGCTCTGCCGGCCTTTTTTCAAAGGCAAAAATCCTTCAAAACAAAAACGGTTCATAGGCAGTCCGCTGTTCACCAGTGCCGGAACGAATGCTGTAGCGCCCGGAAGGCATTCCACCCGTATATTCACCTGAATGCATTCCCGCACCAGCAAAAATGCAGGATCAGAAATACCAGGTGTTCCCGCATCGGTAAGCAGGGCCATCGTTTTGCCCTGCAACAACTGATCAACCAGATGACGAAGCACTTTATGCTCGTTGTGCTGGTGATAAGGAGTCAGGGGTTTGATGACCTGATAATGATTCAGCAGCTTGAGTGAGGTCCGGGTATCTTCTGCCAGAATCAGGTCGACTTTTTTAAGCGTTTCCAACGCCCGGAAGCTAATGTCCTGCAAATTGCCGATGGGTGAGGGAACGAGGTAAAGCATGAGTGATTTGGGAATGTGGAGAAGGGAGGAATGTGAAAATGTGAAAATTAAAGCTTTTCAGAATCTCTCAACTTGGAATTAAGGGCATAATTTACATTTCCCAATTATCAAATTTCAAATCTCTCCTATTTCCACATTTACATATTTTCGCATTATTCATTTACACGTTTACACATTTGATTTGAATATCTCACAAAACAGAGACCTCAAAATATTCCATCACCGGATTAGCAAGCAGTTTTTTACTGGCCTCTTCGGCAATTTGTTTTGCCTGTTCGGGAGATTGGGCCTCCACCTGAAGCTGGATGGTCTTTCCAATCCGGACCTCATTAACCGATTGCAATCCGAGATTTCGAAGTCCCCCCATAACGGCTTTCCCCTGGGGATCCAGTAATTCTTTCAAGGGCATCACCTTTACCTGTACCGAAAAATTCATACAATCCTTTTTTTAAAGGTCAAAGATAATACAATGTAAAAAAGGAAGATGACCGGCACAGCAAGCCATTGTAAAAATAAAAGGGAGATCAATGCAATAACAAACAGAATAACCCGGGGTAGATGTTGACCGGCGGACGCTTTGCCGAACTTCATCGCCATTACCGGGAAGCGGCTGATCATGCCATAGCTCAGTAACAACACAATCCCGTAAATAACCCATTTATTCAACAGGATGTTTACTGCCCAATTGCTGTTCTTTGTCCAGTAGATTAATGGAAAAGAAGCAATCAGTAATCCCACTGCAGGCACCGGAATGCCTTTGAAAGAATGAGATTGCGTTTGATCAAGATTGAATAAAGCAAGTCGTATAGCGGCGGCACAGGGAAGTATCAGCGTTGGCAGAAGCCAGAGCATGGAAACATCCGCGCCATCTGCCTGCCGCATAAAACTCATTCTTAAAAACTGATAGAGAATCATGCCGGGGGCTACACCGAAACTCACCAGGTCTGCCAGTGAGTCCAGTTCGCGCCCCAGCGGAGAACTCAGCTTCACCAGCCGCGCTACAAAGCCGTCAATAAAATCAGCCGCAGCAGCAAGTCCGATGAACAGCGGTGCGAGCCATATCTTTTCAGGGATATCTACATATTGAATTCCATCGGCGGCATACACAATGGTGATTCCGTTTTGTAAAATGCAGATGAGGGCAATACAACCAAAAAATAAATTCAGTAATGTAAAAAAATTCGGGAGTTGTTTCATGAAATAGGCTGGTTAGTCGCGGGTTCCGGGTTTATAATTATTTTTCGGGAAAAGGATTTTTTTTCGGGCTGAAGGAATCGAAATTTATTTTGTACAGGACGAATATCCATTTTATTACAACCAATTTCTTTTTATTGCGGCCTTTTATATTTAACCCGGAGGATTTATAACCGTCAGTGTTTCATGCCTTGTTCGATCTCATCTACAGTAATCGGCATGTTCTTCATTAGATCCTTGTTCCCATTTTTCGTGAGCCACACATTATTTTCAATACGGATTCCCAGTTTTTCTTCTTCAATATAGATACCGGGCTCAACCGTAAGCACCATACCTGCACGTAATGGTTCGGTACGCGTGCCCAGATCATGCACATCTATACCGAGATGATGGGAAATGCCGTGATACATATATTTCCAGTAAGCCGGATTTTCGCGCGTGGCATTCTTCACATCCGATTTGCTGAGAAGTCCGATCTTTTGAAAAGCAATATCCGCTTCATTACCTACCTGCTGATGATATTCGCTGATGATGGTACCCGGTTTAAGCAAACTTTTGGCAAACTGATGTAAATGCAGACAGGCACCATAAACTTCTTTCTGTCGTTTGCTAAACTTTCCGTTCACCGGGATCGTGCGGGTGAGGTCTGCACAATAACCACCATATTCCGCACCGAAATCCATCAGGATCATTTCGCCGTCCTTACATTCCTGGTTGTTGGAAATATAATGCAGTGTGCAGGCGTTGCCACCGGAAGCCAGGATGCTTCCATAAGCCGGACCGGTAGCCCTTTGGGAAAGAAAAGAATGCTGGATCTCCGCTTCCACTTCAAATTCAAAAACACCCGGCCGCAAAAATTTCATCACCCGGATGAACGCATTTTGCGTAATATCTATGGCTTTCTGCATTACCTCCACTTCCTCGGCAGTTTTAACTGACCGGAGTTCTTTCAAAATGGGTGCAGCACGCAGATATTGATGCAGCGGATATCGCTTTTTATTTTCTTCAATGAACCGGTATTCGCGGGTTTGAACGGGGCTGCTCTTGCGGTCATTTTCATTTGAATCAAGGTAAATATTTTTTGCCAGATGAATCCAGGTTTGCAGCTGGGCATCCATGGTATCCAGCCAGACCACCGTATTTATTCCGGAAATGATTTTCCCTGCTTCTGCACGCAGTCTTTCACCGTCCCATTTTTCTTTCAGCTCATTGGGTCTCACCAGCACCAGTACTTCGCGATATTTTGCATCAGGATGGTCAGGAAAAAGAATCAGCATACTGTCTTCCTGAACAATACCGCTAAGCCAATAGAGATCACTATTCTGCTTAAAAGGATATAGCGCGTCACCATTGGCAGGCATTTCATCATTGCTGACGAAGAGGGCAATGGAAGAAGGCTGCATTTCCTTTTGGAATCTTTGACGGTTCTGCTTAAATATCAAGGAATTGAGCGGCAGGTATTTCATCTTTGTAAAAGTAGGGAGGATTGGCGAATCCACAACGGGCGACCTAAACGGGAAAAATCAAATGAAGAAATAGCCTCAGGCAGATCGTTTTTAGATAAACTCTAATAATTATCCAAAATGATAGATAATTTCAAATTTACAGTGTATAAAATAGGCTTTTTTTAGATACAATTTAATTTTAGTTTTGGGGTTCAAACGATTGAATATGTCAGTACCTGTTATGGGTCTTCCCTTGAAAAAATTAATGAACCTCGGATTAAAAGTAACCGGCAGCATTCATTATCAGTTAAGTCCGGCGGAACTGGTGCGTCAATGCATTCAACGGAATGAAGGGAGGTTAACGGACACCGGCGCACTGGCAATTAACACCGGTGAGTTTACGGGACGCAGTCCGAAAGACCGGTATCTGGTAAAGGATGATGTTTCTGCGGACACGGTGGACTGGAACAATTACAATCAGCCTATAGAAGAAAAACAATTTGACCTGATCTTTAAACAGGTTACCGACTACCTGAACAGGCTTTCTGAAATATGGGTGCGGGATAGTTCCGTTTGTGCTGATCCGGAATACCGGCTGAATCTGCGCGTGATTACGGAAACGCCAACGATGAGTTTGTTTGCTTATAATATGTTTCTACTGCCGGAAAAAGAAGGACTCAAAGCTGACTGGCATATTCTGGTAGCTCCGGGTTTAAAACTTAATCCGGTGCAGTGCGGGGTACGACAGCAGAATGCGGTGATTATTTCATTGAAGCATCAGGTGATTCTTCTGGCCGGAACAGGCTATACCGGAGAACTAAAAAAATCTGTGTTCTCTGTGCTGAATTATCTTCTCCCTTTTCAGAAAAAAGTATTGAGTATGCACTGTGCGGCAAACATGGGGAAAGAGGGTGATACCGCGATCTTCTTTGGTTTGAGTGGTACCGGTAAAACCACCCTGAGTGCCGACCGAAGCAGAAGATTGATTGGGGATGATGAACACGGCTGGACAAGCAACGGAATTTTCAATTTTGAAGGAGGTTGCTATGCAAAATGCATTCATTTAAAAGAAGAGAACGAACCGGATATCTTTCATGCCATCCGCTCGGGCGCTTTGCTGGAGAATACCATGTTTTTGCCGGGAACGGACCGGGTGAATTATGATGATGCATCAAGGACTGAAAATACCCGGGTATCCTATCCGCTCGATTATATCCCTGATTCGGTGATCCCTTCCATGGGCAAGATTCCCTCTAATATTTTTTTTCTGACCTGCGATGCATATGGCGTGCTGCCTCCGGTATCCCGGTTAACACCGGAACAGGCCATGTACCAGTTCATTTCCGGATATACAGCTAAAATTGCAGGAACTGAGGCCGGAGTAACCGAGCCCAAATCAACCTTCAGCGCCTGTTTTGGAGCGCCATTCCTTCCGCTGCATCCTGCATTTTATGCAAAAATGCTGGGAGAGAAGATCCGCAAACAGCAGGCGGGGGTCTGGCTGATCAATACAGGTTGGAGCGGTGGCGCTTACGGTAAAGGAGAAAGAATCCCCCTCACGTATACGCGAGCAATTGTCCGGGCTATACTGGAAGGCAGGATGGGAAATTGCAACTGGGTCGTGCATCCGGTATTTCATTTTGCCATGCCCGAAACCTGTCCAGGTGTACCTGACAGAATCCTGAATCCGGAATATACCTGGAAAAATCCGGTTGAATATCAGGCAAAAGCGCGGGAGCTGGCCGCTCAGTTCATAGCTAATTTTAAGAAATATGAAAACCAGGTTCCTGATGAAATTCTGAAGGGGGCGCCGGGACTTTAAAAAAAAATATGGAAAACCGGGTTAAATTAAAAATAATTCACCATCTTGGAAGCTGATTGCATTTCATCTAACGACCTTTAACATTGTTTGCTATTAAAAGCTCTTTTTGAAAAGAGCTTTTTTTGTAGTTGCCAGTTGACGGACTTTATGTGAAAGTTAATCATTGAACAGTATCACATTTCTGTGAGAAAGTTACACCCGAACACGGTCAACCGTCAACGGTCAACTATTTTAGAAGAGTCCGTATAACTGAGCGTCAATCCGGGTAATGATCTCTCCCAGATGTTCTTCATTTTCCGGGAATTTGTTCTTATCCACGTCTATCACCAGCAGGCCGCCTTCCTTATATCCATCAATCCATTTATTGTATAGATCATTTAACCGCTTGAGGTAATCAAGTCGTATATTTTCTTCGTATTCACGGCCCCTTTTTTGAATTTGTCCGACCAGCGTGGGAACCGAAGCCTGCAGATAAATCAGCAGGTCGGGCGGTTGTACCATCCGCTTCAGGGTTTGAAAAAACTGAAAATAATTATTATAGTCGCGCTTACTCATCAACCCCATGTCGTGAAGGTTTGGCGCAAAAATATGAGCATCTTCATAAATCGTACGATCCTGGATCACCGTTTCCGTGCCACTGTAAATCTCCAATAACTGGTTCAGACGGGCGTTGAGAAAGAAAACCTGAAGATTAAAACTCCACCGGGGCATGTCCTCATAAAAATCGTTCAGGTAAGGATTATGATCGGCATCTTCAAATTGCGGGATCCACTTATAATGCTTGCTCAGCAATTCAGTAAGGGTGGTTTTTCCTGCACCAATATTACCGGCTACTGCGATATGCTTTGGTTTCTTCGTTTTTGCCATGCCTAAATGTAAAGTCTTATCATGGAAATATAAAAAGAATCGTTTAGTCAGAATCGGGTATTAAAACCCCATTGCTTCCCGTACTTTTAACAGGGTAGCCCCTGCGCTCTTTCTTGCCTTTCCCGCGCCTTCAGCCAGGATTGCATCTATGTGAGCGGGGTTCTGCTGCAGGGTTTGAGCCCTTTCCCGCAAAGGTTGTATAAAGCTGACCATATCTTCAGCCAGTTGTTTTTTCAAATCTCCGTACCGGATCCGGCAATGCTTGAAGTCGTCTTCGAATTTCTCTACCGTATCCGGTTTACTCACCAGGCTGAGCAGCGTGAATAACCCCTGGATATAATCCGGTTTAATACTATTTGCGGAGGTGGGCCCCTGATCTGTTTTAGCCTTCATAATCTTTTTAGTGATCAAGGCATCCTCATCATTCAGGTAGATGGTATTCATATGGTTCTCGCTCTTGCTCATCTTTCCACTTCCATCCAGGTTCATGATCTTCAGCAGTTCTCCTCCATAACTAAATGCAACGGGAATGGGAAATACATTTCCATACCGGTGATTAAACCGTTCTGCAAAATTGCGCGTCATTTCAATATGCTGCTCCTGGTCCTTTCCTACCGGCACTTTCATAGCCCGATGGATTAAAATATCAGCAGCCTGCAAAACGGGATACGTTAATAAGCCCGC
>JAYVXJ010000117.1:0-2459 GCA_043785285.1 Chitinophagaceae bacterium | reverse complement strand
AGGCTATGCAATCCCTGGCCCAGAAAAGTCAGCCGATAGATATGCTGACTGTTGTGGAAGAATTAAAATTCAGGGAGGAACTGGAGATTTCCGGAGGTCCTTATTATATCACCCGGTTGACCAACTCCGTAGTTTCTGCGGCCAATATTGACGCCCATTCCCGAATTATTCTTCAGAAATTCATTCAGCGCGAACTGATCCGGATTTCCGGGGAGATCATCGGAGATGCTTATGAAGACAGTACCGATGTATTCGATCTGCTGGATGGTGCGGAAAGCAAGCTTTTCGAAATCACCAATAATCACCTGCGTAAAAATTTTGACAGCATAGATACCGTGCTGGTAAAAACCATCCAGCGCATTGAGGATCTGCGCAACAAGAACGAAGATATCTCCGGCGTTCCCAGCGGCTTTGCTTCGCTCGACCGGATCACGTATGGATGGCAGCCTACGGACCTGATCATTCTGGCAGCCCGTCCGTCTGTAGGTAAAACAGCTTTCGCACTTAACCTCGCCCGCAACGCGGCTTTGCATCCGCGGAAACCTACGGCGGTGGCAGTTTTCAGCCTGGAAATGAGTGCGAGCCAGTTGGTACAGCGTATTCTTTCCGCTGAAAGTGAGATCTGGCTGGAAAAGATTGCCCGGGGGAAACTGGAAGAACATGAGATGAAACAACTGTATGCCAAAGGTATCCAGCGTTTGTCCCAGGCGCCAATCTACATTGATGATTCTGCGGCGCTAAATATTTTCGAACTGCGGGCCAAATGCCGCAGGCTGAAGAATAAACACGATGTGGGACTGATCATCATCGATTATCTCCAATTAATGAGCGGCACCGGGGATAACCGGAACGGGAACCGCGAGCAGGAGATCAGCCGCATTTCGCGCGATCTGAAAGGCCTGGCCAAAGAACTTCAGGTTCCCATTATTGCGCTGTCCCAGTTAAGTCGTGAAGTGGAAAAAAGAAAGGAAGGAAATAAAATGCCCCAGTTGAGTGACCTTCGTGAATCCGGCGCCATTGAGCAGGATGCCGATATGGTGATGTTCCTCTACCGGCCCGAATACTACGATATTACGGCGAATGAGTTCGGCGAAAGCAATAAGGGAGAAACCCATGTGCGCATAGCCAAACACAGGAATGGTTCACTGGAAACCATTAAACTAAAAGCCCTGCTGCATATTCAGAAATTCATGGAGGATGATGGTGCGGGCGGATTCGACCAACAACTTCCTCCGGGAGGCAACTGGAAACCCGTGCAGGATGATCAGGGCGGCCCCAAATTATACATTCAGGCAGGAAGTAAGATGAATGATATTCCTTTTAATGATGAGGAAGAAAATCCGTTCTGACCGATTTCTCCTGCTCTTACTATCTTCATGGTTATGCCTGGCGCTTATTTTTATTTAGCTTACCTGAGCCGCGTTGCAGCCGAATTCTCTTTGGATGAACCTGCCTCGCGTCATATTGTGCAGGTACTCCGCATGCAGGCAGGAGAAAATCTGCTGCTCACAGATGGCATGGGTTTGCGGGCAGTGGCAACCATTCTGGAGGCGCATAAAAAACATTGTCAGGTGCGCATCTCAGAAAAAAAATTTCAGAAGTCCGACGCCAATCGCGTAACGATTGCGCTTTCTCTTTTAAAAAATACCAACCGCTTCGAATGGTTTCTCGAGAAAGCAACTGAATTGGGTATTGCAGAAATTATTCCGTTGAAATGCAGCCGTACAGAAAAGCAGCAGTTCCGGATGGAGAGAATGCAGTCTATTGTGGAGAGTGCCCTGATCCAGTCGCAGCAATCCTGGATGCCGGAATTGCAGAAGCCTGTTGACTTTCCGGAGTTCGTTCAACAAGTTGTTTCTGATCAGAAATTTATTGCGCACTGCGGAACGGGGGAAAAAAGACAACTGAGTGAGATGATCAATACCAGTCTTTCTTCCCAACTGATCCTGATTGGTCCGGAAGGGGATTTTACGGAAGAAGAAATGGAGATGGCATTTCAGGCCAGATTTATTGCTGTTCATCTCGGAGATCACCGGCTCCGCTCGGAAACCGCTGCCATAGCGGCAGCTGCTATATTAAAATTAGGATGAACCTTACCTGTTTTCTTTACTTCTGAGCCTTTATTATTTTCTTTACAATAGCAGGACCTTCGTAAATGAATCCGGTCCAAACCTGCACCAGTATTGCTCCCGCATCGAATTTTTCCAACGCATCGGATGCATTAAAAATTCCCCCGGAGGCCATGATGGGTATCTGATTGCGGGTTTTCAATGAAATGTATTTTACCAGTTCCGTAGATCTTTGCTGCAGGGGTTTCCCGCTTAATCCGCCTGTACCAATCTTATCCAGCTGATCAGCCGGAGTGCTGAGTCCTTCTCTGGAAATGCTGGTATTGCTAACAACCAATCCGTCAAGATGAATTTCCATCGCCAGGTCCAGCACCTCATCCACCTGATCCA
>JAYVXJ010000116.1:0-2462 GCA_043785285.1 Chitinophagaceae bacterium | reverse complement strand
AAAAACATTGTCAACTATTAATTATAAAACAATGAGCCTCGATGAAAATCACTGTCAACTGTCAACTGTCCCCTGTCCCCTGTCCCCTGTCCACTATTTAAACCATATTACAAGCATCAAGCATTACCGAAGTCCCCCCCTCAATTTCCGAAACGGAAATGGTGAGAGGAGGGGCAATGCGCAGACAATGTGAAGCAAATAAGAACCAGTCGGTGAGCACACCCTGCTGAATGCATTGATCAATGACCCGTTTATTTATTTCAAAACTTTCAAATTCCACAGCAATAAGCAGGCCGGCAGTTCTGACTTTTTTTATAGCCGGATGAACCAGTAATTCGCGGAACATTTTCTCTTTCTCTGAAACAGCTTCAATGAGCCCTCCTTCCAGCAATACGTTCATGGCGGCCAGGCCGGCAGCGCAGCTCAGGGGATGGCCCCCAAAAGTGGTGATATGCCCGAGTACCGGCCGGTCCATCAAAGAATCCATCAAATTTTTTGATGCTACGAATGCGCCGAGGGGAAGTCCTCCCCCAAGCGCCTTGCCCAGCAACAGGATATCCGGAACCACCTGGTATTGCTCGAATCCCCAAAGGGTTCCCGTTCTTCCAAATCCGGTTTGTATTTCATCCAGTATGAGCAGCGCACCGCAGGCATCACATTTTTTGCGAAGAGCCTGAAGCCAGTTTTTTGAGGGGATGGAACCGCTATTTTCCGGAACCTGATTTTCCTGCTGTTGCGCTGTAGTGCATTCAACTGGTGATTGGTTTTTCTTCAACTCTATATTTTCCTTTTTTTGCCTGTCCTCCTTTTTCTGAGGCCGGAGCGTATCGCTTCCTTCCAGATCCCGTTTTTCCTGCGGCTTAATAACCCCGTTTTCTCCCTGTACGGTTTCGGCGACCACGCAAGCGGTATGCTCACTAATCTGTTCCAGTTGCTCAAAAGAATTGTAATCCAGGTGAAGCACATCAGGCAACAAGGGCCTGAACGCATTCCGCCAGTATTCATCACCTATAATACTTAAAGCACCTTGTGTGGAACCATGGTAAGAATGATTAAAGGCAACGATCTGCGTTCTTCCCGTTACCCGTTTGGCCAGCTTCATGGCTCCTTCAACAGCTTCTGCTCCGGAATTGGTAAAATAAACGGATTGCAGTGTTGATGGAAGATGAGCCGTGAGCAGTTGCGCATATTGTATCTGCGGGGATTGCAGCAATTCACCGTATACCAGGATATGCAGGTATCGATCTGCTTGTTTCCGGATAGCCTCCACCACGTCTGGATGCCGGTGACCCGTATTGCAAACACTGATGCCGCCAATCAGGTCCAGGTAAGCTTTTCCTGCAGCATCATAGAGATACATACCCTCGGCCCGTACGATCTCCAGGGCGAGCGGCGAAGCGGAAGTCTGCGCCAGGTGGCGGAAAAATAATTCCCGTTGATTCATGATGAACGCGTCACGTTAATGTGCCATTTTTAATTTTTACTTTTTAATTTTTACTTATCCTTATTTTTGCCTGGTTACGAAGGTAATATCCTGTTTATTCATCAGCATTAAATTTCTTATATGCCTGTGATCCTTCCTGTAAAGGGCATCTCACCTGTATTCGGAAAAAATGTTTACCTCGCGCCCAATTCCACCATCGTTGGTGATGTGGTGATGGGTGATGATTGCAGCATCTGGTTTAATGCAGTGGTTCGCGGGGATGTTAACAGTATCCGCATTGGCAACAAAACGAATATTCAGGACGGCTGCATTATTCACTGCACCTATCAGAAAGCAAATACGGTGATCGGTAATAATGTTTCTATCGGACACAATGCCATCGTTCATGGTTGCATCCTGCACGATAATGTACTCGTGGGCATGGGATCTATCATCATGGACGGAGCTGAAGTCGGCAGCAATTCCATCATTGCCGCCGGCGCCGTGGTACTTGAAAATACCAAGATCGAACAAGGTGTTATCTATGGCGGTGTCCCCGCCCGTAAAATAAAAGACATTCCCCAGGAACTTATTCAGGGCGAGATTGATAGGATCGCTAATAATTATGTGCAGTATGCGGACTGGTTTCGGGAAAGTAAATGATCCCCTCCGGCATATTTAACGGAAAAACATACTCATCTTGCAAAACCGACATAAATCGTAATTAAAACCACAACAAAAATCGCTCAAAAGAATTCCAGTCGGAATATTTATAAACAGGTATACTTTTAAAGCTTCTATTCATATTCTGAGTTTTTGCAATTGCCTGAAGCATATTAATGACCTTTTCGCTGGCATTAGTTGCAATAATCTTTTTTTGCGTTGTTTCAGTAAGATTAATTTTCTTGAAATGAATTGATCCGCAAAAGAACGGCTGATATTTGCTACATTAGAAAAATCCAGGTCTACTAAATCTCAAGGGTCGTTCATTGACAAGCATGTTCCGAGAAGTAGAAATGCCAAAACCTCTCGATTCTGC
>JAYVXJ010000115.1:0-2463 GCA_043785285.1 Chitinophagaceae bacterium | reverse complement strand
CTTGTATCATGTAAACGTTGCGCCCAATCATTTAAAGATTGCGAAACAATTTGCATTTGGGGATAATTATTATTGTGACAGTGACGCGTCTATTCATGGTCATCACTGGATGCTGGGTGTAATTCCTAATGAATGGGTTGAAACAAACTCAAGTGTTGCTAAAACTGCAAAGCTTTTTTCCAAAGCATCGGGGAGAAGATTCCCGGGATCTACAGGAAGTATGGATCCGGAAGATTATGCTGAAAAAGGCGGATTATGGGAAGCAATGGAAAGAAGTAAAATTTCTTTTTACAATTTTGGCGAAGCCAATGAAACAGCCCATAACAGGGAAGAGTGGACAGACACCTCAACGGGCGCAGGGCATGGCGTAATGGTTCCTATGCAAAAAGCATTATATCCACGCACGAGTCGTAATTATGCAGGCTTCAATACCAATATACCTGACCAGTTTCGTATGCAGCAATTTGAATCTGAGTTTAAAAAGATGTGGCTGAATGGTAAAAGTAAAATGCCGCAGTTGATAACTATGCAGGTACCAAATGATCACACGGCATCTCCACGCCCTGAATATGGGTATCCTTATTATCATTCTTATGTT
The DNA here is from genome assembly GCA_043785285.1 of Chitinophagaceae bacterium. Lineage (GTDB taxonomy): Bacteria > Bacteroidota > Bacteroidia > Chitinophagales > Chitinophagaceae > Puia. The sequence goes on along the minus strand of JAYVXJ010000115.1, from coordinate 1,865 downwards.
GCAGATAACGACCTTGCTGTAGGAAGAATATTGCATTTTCTTTCAAGGACAGCTTATTGGAAAAACATGCTGATAATTATTACGGAAGATGATCCCCAGGGAGGCGTGGATCATATCGATGCCCACCGCAGCATACTCCTGATGGCAGGCCCTTATGTAAAACATGGATATGTTTCTCACACGCATGCAAACTTTGGCTCTATCTTAAAAACGATATATACCATTCTGAATGTGCCTTATGTAAATCAATATGATGCAACAGCAACGTTACTGCAGGATTACTTTACAGACAAACCTAACTACCAGCCATATACGCTTTTGTTTCCTTCAAAAGAAGTATTTGACCCACAGGTAGCCATGAAGCGGTATAACAGGAAAATTGACTGGAGAAAAGTGATGAAAGGCCCTGAAATGGATGATGAAGAAGAATTAAGGAAAGAACATTATCTGCAGCAAAATGCAATCATAAGGAAAAAAAGATAATTAAGGTTAAGCTTTTTCAGCATCGCTTTTTCTTCCAGGTTAAAACGGCCTCCGGGATGCCCTGAAGTAAAACAAGAGCTATGGGGAGGGGAATTTTGGTGTGAATACTGTAGGCAGACCTGGGGACGAAAATACAATTCAGCAATATGTTAAGGCTCCGGGAACAGAGAAAGAATACAAAAAACTTCACGAGCGGCAATTGCGGCTGTTTTGACACCTCGTCAGTTCTGCTGCGAGGTAGTTCATTACAGGAAGGCTTTCCCGGAATTTAAAAAGGAAGATCATCTTCCTCTTCTTGGGCAGCCGTTCCTGCACCCGCCGCCATACCCGGAAAATCAGCAACCGCAGCCGGAGAACTCCCCGCCACTTCCACCTTCCAGGCCTTTACATCTGTGTACCATCTCCCGTTATATTCCCGGCTTTCCACATCAAAATCTATTTTGAGCTGGTTCCCAGGTTGCAGCTGGCTCGCATCAATTTTATCACCCCAAACGGAGACGCAGATCTTTTTCGGGTAAGTGGCATCTGTTTCAACAATGATATCCTGTTTTTTCCATTGGCCGTTTTTACCAGTTCCGGTCTGGAGGGGAAGGAGTTGGACGAGTTTTGCGGAGAGTTGCATATCAGATATTTATTGAAAAATTGAATCTTCAAAATTAATAAAAATAAATGCAATAGCTATTCCCTTTGGTAATTATATTGGCTGAAGACTTTGAAACATTGCCAGGATGTTCCATGAAACAAGGAATTAGAAAGCAACACCATATCTTTAAAGAGGGAAATAAATCATAAAATTTAACCGGTATTTTACTTCAGAAGAAGATTGCTTTAATATATAGCAGATATTAAGTGGGGAAATGGCTATGTATGCAGGTTTTGTGGATATGAAAAATATATGAAGGGAAGCAAGTCCTATAATCGGCGTTACCTGAGATGCAAAAAAGATGAAAGCCCCATAGCCGGGACGATGTTTGACAAGATAAAGTTTTCTTTACTGATGCGGTTCACCTTGTTTTTAAAATTGCTACTAAAAAGAAAGGGATGTCCACCTTAGAGCCAGGCTGTGAATTAGGGTTGCGTCAGAAAACCTGTTGGGCCTTTAAATGGAAAATACAGCAAGCCATGCAGAGCAGTAAAAAACATCCATTAATCGGCGAAGTACACGTAGATGAATTTTTTATTGGCGGCCCGGAAGAACAGAAACGGGGCCGTAGTAAAGTAGATAAAAAGTTGGCTATTGTAGCTTTGGAAAAAGTACATGACGGAGTAGGAAGAGCCTATGCCCGGATGACAAAAAATGATTTTGATTCATGAATTATAAAAAGTCGCTCAAAATCAAGGCAGGCCCTGTCAAAGACGTAGAAACTGCCTGGTGCGTAGAC
>JAYVXJ010000114.1:0-2464 GCA_043785285.1 Chitinophagaceae bacterium | reverse complement strand
AGCAATAGTGCCGTCTTCCGTAGCAAAGATGAATTTGCTTGCCTGGCTCTGTTTGCCGGACAAAATCATAAAATCCGGTGTGCTGTTGAATAAGACACCTGTAGGTGAACCTCCAGTGGAACTTGCGGGGGAAGGAATGGTTACCGGCGGCCTCAGCATTATACCGTCTTTGTTATAAATAGTACTAAGACCGGTATGATTATCAGAAATCCAAAAAGGGCCCGATGGGGCATTAGCAATTCCCCAGGCATTAACCAGATTCGCATCAATGATTGCTGCATTGTAGCCGGCTGTGTCTGCAATAAGATTGGTTTGTTCATAGCCATTCAATAAAGATTGCTGTTCGTTTTTTCTACATCCGGCGACTAACATTATCAGAAGAAGGAAAAGTCCGGTCTGGCGCTTAATTACCCTCCGTTTTCTTTGTAGAATAGTTGACATTTTTTTTGATTTAAAAGATGAATGAATAAGATTTGCAGCGGCAGAATTTTATTTCTGGAAATGAATAAACCGGGTTACCGATTACTTAGCATTTTTAATTGAAGGGCCGGATAAAATAAGGCGGGTTTTGGGTTAAACGAGTTAAAGGCCGGAGAGGTCCATGTGAAAAGGAGAAATTATACAGGCTTCCGTAATTAAAAACGAATTTCTTTTTAAGGGGGTTGCGCGGGTCAATAAATTTTTATTTTAGTTCCGCCAGTCATTTAGCTAAAAGATTTTCTACAAAAGAGGCCAGCGGCTTATGGGCAGGCATGCCTGTACATGCCATGTTACCGCTTTCCTATTATGCTACATCGGCCATGGGCTTGATATTCATGCGTTGGCGCCGAATGAAAGGGATATTGAATGGGTAGGTCATTCGATGAATGCACAATCCTGCATAGGGGTTGTTGTCAACAACACGGCGGATGTGGAAATATCCGGGCATCCTGGGACTTGGGCTCATCACTTTCAACCAGGGATTGTATGAAAAAAAAGAAAAGGGAAAAAGCCGTTATACCATTTCTCATGGCAGCAAGCTTTGAAAATGTAATATACCAATTTCTGTAAGTCATTTTTTGTCCACTACCATACATATCACTCCTCTTGCTGGAACGGTAACGATAATTCCGTTTGTAGTTAAAGCCGAGTTTGCATTAAGTGTAGCATAGTCTGCCGGTCCGCCTGCAGCAAATGTTGTTCCATCCGCATTAACCGCTACTTTTCTGGAGAATTCACCATTGTCAGTTCCTCCTTCCAGGCTATACCAATAAAAGCGATTACCCGCGTGGTAATTTTTTATTTTTACCTGTATCGTTTGAGCCGTTGCTCCGGTATTGACCAGCGTAATATTTGCTTCACCTGAGGAGTACGTGGAGGCATAGGTTTTGAGATTTGTACCATCCTGCGCGGTAGCAGATACCAGCCGGTCGCCTAAACATTTTTTAAAAAAATACATATAATAGAAGGAAGGTCGCGGGTTCCATTTAGCAATTCCAAATTCATCCCCTGCGCTGAAGAGTCCCATGTCATCCCCATTGCTCCATCCGTTTACTAAATCCCAGCGGGCGGACATGCCAAATTTGTTTTTCAATACTTCAGCCAACACCAATACAGAAAAAACCCCACTGATATTGGAAACCATCTGCTGTGAACCAACAGCAAACATATTCCATTCGTCTAATGCAATGGGCTTGATGGCTGCTCCATAAGACTGCAGCGTTTGCGTTACATAATTTATTATTTGTGCCGGAACAGCGGTAGCGCTCGTCAACACTGCAGCTGCATTAGAATTGGTATTGTAAGGAGTAAAATAACTATGAACCACATAAAAATCTGCCTTATTATTGATACCTGCCGTCATTCCTGCATTCCAGGTTTTTAGGGTATTGGTTTGCCAGGATTCCGTTGCAGGTGTTTCAACAGTAACGGCACCAATATAAATTTGTTTGCCGGTCCCGGAAGCGGCTTGCCTCAGGGAATCAGCAAATACCTGAAAGTGTTGCGCATAAAGGGCTCCGGTCAGGTATTCAGGCTGGCCATCTTTATTTTGAGATAGGTCTATGCGATAGCCCCACTCCCAATCGCCGAAATTTTCATTTCCTATTTCCCAATATTGGGTGCGGCCGTTATCATATCGTACCCAGTCTGCGGCCAGGTGTGCTGCAGCAGCCACCGGATCAGTGGCTGTTCCATATCGGGCATAGCCATAGTTGACGGTAATAAGACCCTGGTTATTGCTTTGTTGCAAAAGAGTATAATAATTATCCAGCGAACACTGCCAGTTCTGATCGGTTCTTCCATAATTATAACCTGGTGCTGTTTTATTACCATCTTTATCATTGATCAAGGCAGGTGCATCCGGAGGATTGGCTCCCTGAAAGGCGTTCCAGAAATAGGCATCACTGGCGCTGCCTCCGGGAAAACGTAGAATATGCGGCTGCAGATTCTTTATTTGATTCATGAATAAGGGTTCCATATCTGC
>JAYVXJ010000113.1:0-8197 GCA_043785285.1 Chitinophagaceae bacterium | reverse complement strand
CCCGTTGCCAGGCGAAAATGGGTAAGAACCAGGAGGCAATGGCAACCGCTCAGCAATCAATGCAGCTAGCCAAAGAAGCGAAAAATGATGATTATGTTACGTTGAATGAAAATCTGATCGCCTCTCTAAAGTAAATCAACGGTCTGCGCAATACGGGGGTTTATTATCCAAAATGTGTGTCGTCCTGAAAATACGGTCTCGTACGGGTTTCGGTTAACTGAACATTACAAGCCCTGTCTGTTGAAGCACTGGGCTTATATACACCACTACGCTGCTACTTCTTCCACTATTGCGATTTTACTTACTTTCCATTTTTTATATTTTTTCCACCGCTTTACAACCAGGCCTTGCATATTATGAGCCCGTCTGGTTATTATAGCCATGTTGAGGGCATCTGATATTCAATTGAATATTTAATAGTAGGGCTGCATTGAAACCCTGCTTATTGCTCACTCATCATCTTGATTATATTTTATATCAAATAAATTAAGCCAAAAAGCGTGATTAGACTTACAATCCATTGCCTAATTCGCCACGCTTATTTTTATCACCAATTTCCTTACCACTGTATTATCATCAGCTTTGATGCCTGGGCGGTGGGCCTCCTGCGGAAAGAAAAGGAAGAACGTACCCGGTTCAGCTATATAATATTTTCCAGTTGTTTCATAATGGGCTACATCTTTCGCTTCCTGGTATGCTTCGGTCACTTTGGCCTGGGCAACAGGCGCAACGCCAATTTTTTCCTTTCCCCTGATCACATATTGCAAATCAATATACTTACGATGAGACTCCCATTTGGATTGTTCAAACTCCTTTGGTACATACAGGCTGACTATGGCGTATACATTCTTCCCGTCAATCGGATAAGTTCCGGGAGAAAGCGTATCAAGATCCTTTCTGTTTAAGAACAAAAATGCGTTATCCCAAACCGCCTTGCTTTTATGATATTGTTCTGCGAATTCCTGGGGGTCGACAGACGAATGCGCCTTCTTCTGTAAGCCATTTTCCCAGATGCCACTCATCATCCATTGGGTTGCTTTATCTTTTGTCCAGTTTTCTTCGTCTGGCTTTTGTGAATAACCGCTTAAGGCAATCAGTGAAAAAACGGCAAAAAAAGAGGCAGATTTTATTAATCCGTTTTTCATGTTCTTATTTTTTAAGGTAAAAATAAATATAACAGAATCCGCTTCAAAGGTAAGGCTCCAGCCATAAACAGGGCCACCCTGTTCAAACTATTCCCAAAACGTCACCCGCACTGTTTTTTCCTCTCTGCATGCCATGATTTTTAACTATCTATGGGTAACTGAATTGAATATTTGCCTGTTATTCCTTTTTCTTAAAATACCAATACAACGGAATTCCACCAGCCGTCAGCAACAAACCGAACACAGAATTGATGATGCTGCTTTTGCCGGATAGGTAGTTATTCGTATCATTGTATAAGGTGACCACAACATATATAACAGCAAATAATATAAAGATAACCGGCAGATAAGGATAACCCTTCATCCTGTAGGGGCGTTCTGCCAGAGGCATTTTCTTCCGCAGAATAAAAATACCATAGGCAGCAAAACCATAAAATATCCAGGTTATAAATACAAACATATCCATTAACATATCAAAGGATCCGATAAGCACCAATAAAGATGACCATGCTGCCTGTAACCATAAAGCATTTGCAGGTGTCTTGTGCCATGCATTTACTTTACCGGTAAAGGCAAAAAAATTTTTCTCTTCACCCATTGCATAAATTACCCGTGCACAGGGCAGTATATTACCATTCGTTGCTCCAGCTGTTGAGAATATAACCAGCAACGCAATAAATCCGCCACCCGCCACACCACATACTTTATACAATGCGTCTGATGCAACCAGCGTGGAATTTTTCATCACATCAACCGGCAACAGGTACAGATAGGCTTCATTGGTGAGCGCATATAAAAGAATACAGAGACTGATACCAATCATCAATCCGCGTGGAATATTTTTTTGCGGGTCCCTGATTTCACCTGCCACAAAACCCAGATTGTTCCAGCCGTCATAGGCAGCCAGGGCGCCGGTGGTAGCAGCAATAAAAGCAGTCAGTAAACTCCATCCGGAAAGATCAAAACCGGCCGATGCCCTGGTAAGGTTCAGCACATCCCCTTTACCCGAAAAGAATATGGCACCGATAAGAAAAATAAGCGCCGCTACTTTTAGTACAGAAAAGAAAACCTGCACAGCACCCGCTGTTTTTACACTCCGGGTATTCATCCAGGTAAGCGCAATAATTAATCCGAGGGCCAATCCCTTAACCCCGATATTTTCCAGCAGATAAAATTTTCCGATACCGGGGATTACCAGCGGAATAGATTGTTCAATATTCGCGGAGAAACGGGGTAAGTGAAAAAAATATTCTGAATAACTGGCAAATACAAAGGAAATGCCGGCAATGGCTGCTGAATTGATGACAATAAAAGATGCCCAACCATACAGGTAGGCAAAGAAATTTCCATACATATGGCGGAAATAAACATACTGTCCCCCGGTTTCCGGCAAAACACATCCCACTTCCGCATTGATCATTCCGCCAAATAATGAAACAATACCGGCAACCACCCAAACCAATAATAGCATTAATGGCGAACTAAGCTGAGCAGCCATAGTAGCCGGTTTCATAAAAATGCTGCTGCCGATTACCGCCCCGACCACAATAGATACGGATGCCCATAACCCTAACTTGCGTTGTAGATGCGACATGCACTAAGTATTCATGAATTCAGTCAGGATGCGGTGAAAATGATGCGTGCCCTTTTCCCGGGTAACTGAGTAACGGCCTTGTTTATAATACCTGGAACGAATGCCACGCTGAACATTTTCCACAATTTCCTCATCTTCCATTTCTACTTTATCCAGACCTGCACCGGCACCAATATTTAACTTTGAAGCATCCCACACATAGGAGTAAAAAGAAATTCTGCATGCGCCAACAGAAACAGGTTCCACCACATTTACAGACAATCCCCAGGGATAGAAATTAAACATCATATTGGGAAAGACCCAGAAATAATAAGCAGCCACTTTCTTGCCATTATCCGGAGAGGAAGATGGCAAATCAAAACAATCGGCTGCATTTTTTGCCAATCCCAATTGAAGACAGGAATATGGAAAGAATAATTCCGTAGCATATTCCCCAAAGTCAATCACCGCATTTAATCCGGCATGCACAAAAGGAATATGGAACCCCTCCAGGTAATTTTCACAATACAATGCCCAGTGGGCATTTACGTGAAATACCCTGGAAAGCTCAGGCTGAAATACAAAATCATTCAATGGCATCCAGCTTACCCTTTCCATCATATCTTTTAAAAAAAGATCAGGCGCATATTTTTGTTGAAGGGAAGTAAAAAACCATTTCTCCCAATGAAATACATTCAACCGGGTTAAATCATCTTCTTTAGCAGGAAAGTTTTGTACTTCCTTAAACTCAGGCATGGAAACGAACTTTCCATCAAGGTTAAACAGCCGTCCATGGTAACGGCACCGGAGTTGGGAAAGCCTGCCTGGTTTATCGGATACAATATTTCCCCGGTGCGTACAAACATTGGATAACAGATTTAATTTTCCGGTTTTATCTCTGGTTAACAATAAAGGTTCATCCAGGTAGTTTCCCAGCAACACAAAAGGATAAACATCTCCCTTTTCTTTCACCAGATCCTCATGGCCAATGAATTGCCAGGAGGATGCAAATATTTTTTCTTTACATTGTTCAAAAACATCCTTATCTGTATAGAATCCGGAATCTAATGTTTTAGCTATGGCAATATCGGGATCAACAAAATAATCTTGCATAATGACTTAGAAACGGCTTTTAGAAATGCAAAAAGGATGCAATTCATTTCCACATTTCCACATTAACAGTATGAATGTAATATTTTTCTGCCTTCCCACAGCCCCATTGATTGAATGCCATTAGCCTTTCAAACAAGGCTATAGAGAAGGACGTATGAAACAGGCTCGGAATTTTTATAATTTGCCTCTTATTCCAGCTAAAGGACCGCTCATGAAACCTTGTATTTTATTGCTTAGTCTGCTCTTTTTAACTGCTATGGAAAGGAATGCTTTTAAGGGATATATTCCTGTATAAGAAAATAGTCAGCAGGATAAAAAATAAAGTGATGGGAAAGGGAATCAACCAGCGTTTTATATCACTATAAATAATCCAGCTGCTACTCCAGAACAAGGCTATCTCTCCATAACTTTTCTCCTCCAGGAACATGATCATCAGGGCTAGAATACCCCGTCCTATTTCCGGAATGGCTGGTAGTCCTATGAACTTCCGTTGCAATTTGTGTGTAAACCGGCCTGAAAAAAGAAAATTTCAATTCATTTACAGTAAACCGTGTTTTAAGTTTATCTTTTTATGTTGTTTAGGGCATTTAACCCTGTATAGCCCCATCTGAGTTATATAATTAAGAAACAAGGCCCATCATGAAACCAAATATTGTTATTGTAGGAAGCTCCAATACGGATATGGTAATAAAGGCGGAACATCTGCCGGCTGCCGGAGAAACGATATTGGGAGGCAGCTTTTTTATGAACCCCGGAGGTAAGGGTGCTAATCAGGCTGTAGCTGCGGCCAGACTGGGAGGCAATATTACTTTTATCGCAAAAATCGGAAATGATATTTTTGGAAAACAGTCACTTCAACTATTCATAGAAGAGGGCATCAACACTGCTTACCTGCTTTCTGATCCAAATAATCCTTCGGGAGTTGCGTTAATTACAGTGGATAAAAATGCGGAAAATTGTATTGTTGTCGCATCCGGTGCCAACGCTACCTTAAGTAAAAAAGATTTACTCCCGGCAAAATCGTTTGTCGAAAATTCCATGATTGTTTTGATGCAGTTGGAAATACCTCTTCAAACAGTACAGTATGTTGCCGAAACGGCTGCTGCAAAAGGCGTACAGGTGGTGCTTAACCCTGCACCTGCCTGTGATTTGCCTGATAAACTGTTAAAAAATATATCCGTTATCACACCCAATATTAAGGAAGCTGAAATGTTAACCGGTATTAAGGTCAGGAATATGGAATCAGCAAAACTTGCAGCGCAAAAAATAAAAGATCGCGGTGTAAAAACGGTCATCATCACCCTGGGTAATATGGGTGCACTGCTGTTGCAGGAATGTGCATTCACCCACATTCCTGGTTTTATTGTGAAAGCCGTTGATACGACGGCTGCCGGCGATGTATTCAACGGCGCGTTGGTAGTCGCTTTATCTGAAGGTAATAACATGCTGGATTCAACCCGTTTTGCCTGCAAAGCTGCTGCCATCTCCGTAACAAAACAGGGTGCACAATCTTCCGCACCCTTCAAAATGGAAATTGATAAATTTCATTATGCCCGTATGGAAAATACCAGTGAATGGGGAAACAATATCAAAAAATCAGAATAGCATTTAAATATGGACATATGAAAAAAATACTCGCAATAACCCTGGGGCTGGCGCTATTGATACAAGGCTTCAGCCAACAATCCATCACGATCACAAAGGATAAACTAAAGGATAAAATTAAAGGAGGATGGGCCGGTCAAACGATCGGGGTAACATTTGGAGGGCCGTATGAGTTCCGGTATAACGGTACGTTCATTCAGGATTACCAGCCTTTGCTTTGGTATGATGGCTATATAAAAAACAGCATGCTGAATATCCCTGGCTTATACGATGACCTTTACATGGACCTCAGTTTTGTAGATGTTTTTGAAAAATATGGATTGAATGCGCCCGTGGATTCATTTGCCAATGCTTTTGCCAACGCCGGATATATGCTCTGGCATGCAAATCAGAGCGCCCGGTATAATATACTAAACGGGATCAAAACGCCGCAATCCGGAAACTGGATAAATAATCCCCATTCAGATGATATTGATTATCAGATAGAGTCTGATTATGCCGGACTTATGAGTCCCGGAATGCCCAATACTGCTTCGGCAATCAGTGATAAGATCGGTCATATTATGAACTATGGAGATGGATGGTATGGCGGTGTATATATTGGGGCAATGTATTCCCTGGCTTTTATTTCAGATGATATCAATGCTATTGTACGAGAAGCTCTCAAGACCATTCCGGAACAAAGTAAATATTATCAGTGTATTCAGGACGTTATTCAGTGGCACGACAAATTTCCCAACGACTGGAAACAAACCTGGTTTGAAATTCAGCGAAAATGGAGTAGTGATATGGCCTGTCCGGATGGCATCTTCACTCCTTTTGATATTGATGCTAAACTGAATTCTGCATATGTGGTACTCGGACTGTTATACGGCAAGGGGAACTTCGGAAAATCCATTGAAATAGCCACGAGAGCAGGTCAGGACGCGGATTGCAATCCATCCACGGTAGGCGGAATTATTGGCGCTTTGCTGGGATATGATAAGATTCCCGCATACTGGAAAATGGGTTTGAAAGAAGCAGAGGATATTGATTTTAAATACACCACTATTTCATTAAATAAAGTATACAAAATCGGTTTAAAACATGCACTGCAAAATATTCAGGCAAATGGCGGACAAGTTGAAGGAGATAAAATAACCATATCCATTCAACATCCAATCGCTGTAAAGCTGGAGCAGGGTTTCCCCCATTTATTTCCTGTTGAAAGAAAAGATATAAAAAATGAAAATATAAAAGAATTATCCTTTGAATTTGAAGGCAGCGGATTCATGCTCACGGGAGAAGCACAAAAAAATGAAAAAGAAACTAAAGATTATGTATTTGAAGCTGCCCTTTATATTGACGGCGCGTTGGTTGAAACTGCAAAACTGCCTACAAATTTCACAACCAGACGGAATGAATTGTTTTGGAAATATCCTTTGCCGAATAAAAAACATACCGTGACCATCCGGGTTTTGAATCCCGACGACCATTACAGATTAAGCGCAATAGATTATATTGTATTCTCCGATAAACCTGCCGAAAACAAAAACGACTGAACACAAAAACTACGTATGTTCATTGTAAACAGTTACACAACAGCCATTCTCTTTTGTATTATAACCATGCTTTGCTGGGGGTCTTGGGCAAATACCCAAAAGTTGGCCGGTAAAACCTGGCGTTTTGAATTGTTTTATTGGGATTATGTTATCGGCATATTGGTATTTTCGGTTATTTCTGCCTTTACTTTGGGAAGCTTTGGCACTCATGGACGGCCATTCCTGGAGGACCTGCAGCAGGCTGACAAAGCCAATATCATCAGTGCTTTTTTGGGTGGTGTTATCTTTAATGCTGCCAATATTCTTTTTTCGGCAGCTATTGCCATAGCCGGGATGGCCGTTGCGTTCCCGATTGGCATTGGCCTTGCATTGGTTTTAGGTGTGTTATTGAATTATTCGGTGGCGCAAAAGGGAGACCCTCTCTTTATTTTTATCGGCGTTGCACTGGTTGCGATGGCAATTATTTTTAATGCAGTCGCTTACAAAAAAGCCAATGGCAGTAACACAAAAGTTTCCAGCAAAGGCATCGTATTATGTCTTTTGGCAGGATTGCTCATGTCTTTCTTTTACCGTTTTATTGCTACTTCTATGGATATTGAAAATTTCGAATATCCCCAGGCTGGTAAAATGACGCCATATACTGCCGTATTCCTATTTTCTGCAGGCGTTTTTTTAAGCAACTTCATTTTCAATACCATTCTTATTAAAAAACCCTTTGCAGGTGTTCCAACCAGTTATGCTGATTACTTCCGGGGTAGAGCGGGCACGCACCTGACGGGCGTACTTGGCGGATTGATCTGGGGCCTGGGGAATTCTTTGAATCTGATTGCAGCAGGAAAAGCAGGTCCTGCAATTTCTTACGGCCTTGGACAGGGTGCAACGCTGGTAGCAGCACTCTGGGGTGTATTTATCTGGAAGGAATTTAAAAATTCCGCAAGGCCGGTTAATAAGCTGCTGGTATTTATGTTTATCTTCTTTATAGCCGGACTAGGACTCATTATTTACGCAGGAAAATAATCCCGATGCAGCTTAATCAAACAATTCCGGCTGATCTGGCTTCTTCTTAGTTTCCCATTCCATGGTCAGACTCTTGCTGTAGTCCGCCAGTTTGGCGCCCACCGCTTTCCAACCCATCACGTCCACCAGCTTTACCGTTTTGAATTTTGCTTTGCTCACCTGCGTTCCGCGGCCGCTTTGAACAATCAACACCGGCTCTTCAT
>JAYVXJ010000112.1:0-2468 GCA_043785285.1 Chitinophagaceae bacterium | reverse complement strand
AGGGTATGGGCACATTGGGAATACTCCCATATATAAATACTTTTGAAAAAAGTTATCTCCGCCTTCTTGCAGAACTGTACTTTTATCATCGGTCCAGCCCAAAGCAGGTTTGTTTATACAAATAAATGCAGTTGTATTTAACGGGGTACCCGCATAAGTGAATTCATCAAACATGCCATCCAAATGCTTGAAATAATCAATACGTCTGCCAATACTATTGGCTAAAATATATTTACCGGCACTGTGCATGATTGGTCCAAGCTCCTCCATTAAACCCTTATAAGATGTAATAATGGAGCGGGCCGGCCTTCCATCAAACCAGGTAACACCATCATCTGCATTTACATTGAAAACATTCAACCAATCTAATCTATCAATACAAATACCAAATGAATTGGGAATTTCTTTTACATGTCGTCTTGCCTGGTCCAATAAAAACTCACGATAAAGAGAATCACCGCAATCCATCGCCACAGCATTTCCCCAGGTATAAAACGGGCTGCCATTTTTTGTTGCAGGATAATACCCTGTTCTATATTGTAAAATAGCACCGGAAAGTTTGGAAAATAAAAACTCATTACTTTCTTTCCAGAGATCAGGATCTGCATTTGATTTTTTTGGAGTATAGGGATATTTTATACTGGTTCCAAACTCTGTAACGTTGAAATAATTAAACACATAAAAACCTTTTTCCTTCATTTTATAAGCGTAATCATTCATACCAGCTATAGACATTTCCCCACCACCAAAACGCTTCCATTTAACATCGGGTTTAACAGGAGGAAGGAACATGCCCATGTAGGGGAAATCAAAACTAGCCTGCCAATTGACAGTGAAAGCCATGTCTTTCATTTTTTTAACATCAAAATCTTTATAAGAATTCGAATATGCTCCCGTACCATTTATTTTAAGTGCATTGGGATTTTTAGGATTAAAATAATCCGGGTACCGTTCACTCATCCACCCCAGGCCGCAACGCCAGTCATCGGTATCTCCAACTAAATCCATCGAAAATTTAACGACATTATAATTACTTATTCTGTTAGAAAGCCTGCTGTAAATCACTGACCCGTCAGAAGTACTTGTCATCACGAGGTTTATAATATTATCTTCCGGCGATAAAGCCAGGTTAATCCCAATTTTTTCTTTATTTTCCAAAACCGAAAATATTGGTACCGAAAATAATTCTCTATAAAAAGTCCACTCAGCAGATGTCAGGGATCTATCATATGAAAATGGTGGTGGGGCACCATAAAAAAGCGTATCATTTATAAATGGAACCGGAATAAGCGGATCAACCCAATCATTATTACTTTTTGCTAATATGCTGCTATTGGATGAACCTCCGGGAACCGGCTTTAATGCTTCCCGGAGCGTACTACTTGTGGATGAATCATATTTAGGTTTACCCCAGGTTGTCCAGAACCTGCTTTCTTTACTTGCCGGATAGTTAAACACCGTTTTTATGGGAGCACTCCATGCACGATCAGTTCCTTTAATCTCAACCTCCCATCTAATGCTATTATTTGTAGGAACAAACCGATCAATAACCTTGCATTTAGTATAGAGCGAATCGTTTATTAATGTCCGCTCAAATTCGATTATTCCATCATTAGATTTATGAATCTTTACTTTCCCAATCAGACGGCATCCTTCTATTTCAGTAAATGAAAGGACTTTTTTTTCAATTTTATCCTTCCCAATCCACATTCCAACAATTTTTCCTTCGTCAGAAAGTTTAACATCCAGGTTTTCAGTTCTTATATACTTGGGTGAAGAACAAGAATATAGTGTTATTATCGAAATGGTAAAAATGCTAAGCCTTAACAATGCTAAAATTTGTTTATTCATATAACCGATTTTTTATCCTTAACTTTTAATTACCCTATTTTACTACATTCTTCCTAATTGCATTGCTTTAAGGTTGATTATAAAATTTACTCCTGCTGATACCTAAAGACTTTACCTGCGGTTTTAAGCGGAAGATGATCTGTTCTAAATGGAACCGCAGGCAAACCTGTAGTGTTGTAAAGATCTACCATCCCCGGGTTAAATGACCATGCATAACGAACGGCTACCGGGTGACCAACTTTTTTACATGTGAGAACAATAGTATTGTTTTCGATATAATTATAGGTATTACCATACATTGTACAACCTATAATAAATACAGGTATTGTAAACAGAAAAGCCAACATTAATCATTTTTGACTCATGGCCGGCCCCATCCTATCTGTTAAATTCTTTAATTTTTGCTGTTACGATTTCAAAAATATCAGCCGGAAAAATATTCGGTTGCCCATACTAGAAAAAAGAATCATACCCTTCATATTTTTTAAGTTGAATGTGCCAGTCTCTGGGCAAATAGCTGGATACATCATTACAATAACCGGCTACAGAAACTATTTTATCAGGCCATATATCCCTTATAACAGGGCCATATTCGTTCACAACTTCCCTTGATATCT
>JAYVXJ010000111.1:0-2468 GCA_043785285.1 Chitinophagaceae bacterium | reverse complement strand
AAGCGCCGCCACCATAATGAGGATGGCTGTAAACCCAAAATTTTGAAATGAAAGCGGCATCCTGTTTTCTGCTTTATATATCAGACCAGTAAAGATTCAATTCGTTTAAAGCCTTCGCGAACATTAGCATTTTCCCACAAAATCTTATACACGGTTTCAGCAATCGGCATGTCTGCTTTCAGTTGCTGGTTGATCCGGTAAATACAACTGCTTCCATTATATCCTTCGGCCACCATATTTAGTTCGAGCATTGCTGCCTGAACGGAGTATCCTTTGCCGATCATATTACCGAACCTGCGGTTGCGGCTGAATAGTGAATAACAGGTTACCAATAAATCACCCAGGTATACGGAAGCTGCATAGTTGGCGCTTTTCTTCACAGATTCCGAAGGATCATTTTCGTGTATGCCTACTTCAATATGACGGATTCCCGCTTTTTGAAGAAAACCTGCCATTTCATCAGCACAATTGGCAATGAAAACACTCAAAAAATTATCTCCGTATTCCAGTCCGTGCGCCATCCCCGCTCCAAGAGCATAAATATTTTTTAGAACCGCAGCATATTGAACACCGTATATATCCGTGTTCGTAATGGTGTTCAGGTAGTAGGTTGAAAAATTAGACGCAATTTCCCGGGTCGGGGTAACATAAACACCAGAAAAAGTTAAGTAGGATAACTTTTCTGCGGCAATCTCTTCGGCATGGCAGGGGCCCATTAACGTGAAATACTGATCCGTTTCGAATCCAAATTGATTTTTGAGATACTCATTAAGTAAGCGATTTTTCCCCGGAAGGATTCCTTTTACGGCAGAAAGGATTTGCTTGCCTTCAAAAACAGGAAAAGGAAGCTCTTCGAATATTTTTTCGATATAGGCCGATGGTATCGCCACGATTACGCAGTCTGAATCACGAATCACTTGTTGAAGGTTGCTGCTGGGCTGCAGTTTACCGGTATCAAAAAAAACCGTGCTGAGGTATTGCGGGTTATGCCCCCGGGTTTTCAGGTGTTGAATGATCGATTCATTCCGGATCCACCAGTTAATTGAATGATGACTATCCGTGAGAATTTTTGCAATAGCGGTTGCCCAACTACCACTTCCAATGATTCCAAAACGCATCTACGCTTGAATTTAGCATAAATATACAGCCTTTGCGCCGGGTCATTTTTTAGTTTCGAAGAGTTTCTCCTTCGGCACAACAGCAACTTTTGTACCGTCCTTGAGAATTTTGCTCACGGTACCGTAAGGTCCGGTGATCACCTCGTCACCCTCTTTCAATCCCTGAACAACTTCAATATAATTGATATCCTGAATAGACGTTTTCACCTTCACTTTCTTCACGGATTTATCGGGCTTAAGCAGAAACACCACTTCATCCAGATCTCCACCGGAACTGATTGTTTTGTTATCTGCATTATCATTATCATTACCGCTTTTCGCATCCTTGGCAGCAGCTTCAGTACCAGCAATTTTCTCCCGTGTAGTTACGGCATTGATCGGAACGGAGAGCACCTTTGTATGTGTTTTCGTTTGAATATCCGCACTGGCTGTCATTCCCGGCCGGAACACCAGGCTCTTGGGTCTTTTGGGATCAATCAGATCCTTATATGAATTGGCATTGAGCCGGATATGAACTTTGTAGTTGGTTACGTCATTGGTACTGCTTCCGCTGCTGGACATGGAAGATGCGGA
The DNA here is from genome assembly GCA_043785285.1 of Chitinophagaceae bacterium. Classification (GTDB taxonomy): domain Bacteria; phylum Bacteroidota; class Bacteroidia; order Chitinophagales; family Chitinophagaceae; genus Puia. Next base: position 777 of record JAYVXJ010000111.1, on the reverse strand, counting down.
AGTTGCTATGATACTACTGGCAATCTGGGTAACGATACCGGTAAATTTCCGGTTGTTATAAGCATCAACTTCCACTATGGCTGAATCGCCGAGAAGAACTTTCGGAATATCGTTTTCACCTACGTCAACAATCGCTTCAATTTTACTCATATCGGCCACCCGCATCATTTCCGTTCCTGCCATCATGGAATTCCCTACTACGCGTTCTCCTTTCTTTACACTGAGTAGCGATATCACTCCACTAATAGGAGAAGTGATGGTAGTGCGACTCACATTTTCCGCCTGGATGGCGAGGTTTGCTTTTGCACTGGCAACGCCCGCCATATTACTATGCACCCCTTGCTGCGCTGCATTATAATTTGCCTGGGCTGTTCTCAAGGTTGTTTCTGCTGTTTCAAATTCTGATTGAGAAATTACTTTTTGCGCGAGCAGTTGTTTCTGACGGTCAAACTGTGCCTGTGCCGCATCTAAGGTTGCTTTTAAACCCGGCAGCTGAGCGGCAACATTGGATACCATGGCCTCCTGCTGATTTACCTGGGCAGCAGCCTGGTTACGCTGATTGGAATAAATGTCTGCATAAATTTTAGCGAGCTGCTGTCCTTTCTTCACACTGTCGCCTTCCTGTACATTGAGTTCAACAATCTCTCCGGAAATATCGGAACTCATTTTTACTTCTATTTCAGGATAAATTTTCCCACTTGCTGTAACGGTTTCTGTAATGGACCGCTTTTCTACTTTTTCCATAGACACCTTGATACCTTCTTCTTTTCCAATCAC
>JAYVXJ010000110.1:0-2470 GCA_043785285.1 Chitinophagaceae bacterium | reverse complement strand
ACGTGCTGGGCCTGTTTTTTCATTTCATCACCCACCTGGGATGCTTTTTGTTTGAATCCTTCCAGATCACCTTTGATGGTGTTCTTAATCGATTCAATATCTATTTTCTCCCCCCGCATTTCCAGTTTTTCAGAAGCTGTATTGGCTTCCGGCAAAACGATCCAGAGAATAATATAGGTGATGAACAAAGTTCCTCCGAAACCACCGGTGAAAAATAAGGGACCCCGATCAAAATCAAACCAGACATGACGAAAAATAGACCCTAGAAATCCGAGGATCAGTGGCAATGCAAATATCAGCCGGGGTATCCAGACTTCTATATTGAAATAAGCAGCAAGTCCACTGGCCACACCACCAATTACCCGCTGATCCGGATTTCTGTATAATCTTTTACTTATGTTGGTCACCATGGATTTTGGAGGAAGCACCACCCACAAGATGATGTAAAGCAGCAGGGCTGTTCCAAAACTTCCCAGAATGAGCAGGGCATAAATGATTCGCACTACGGAAGAATCCATCCGCAGATAAGCAGCCAGCCCTCCGCAAACACCCCCCAGCATTTTGTCGTTTTCTGAGCGGTACAAACTCCGGTGCGGTTCTTCTGCCTTTGCTTCCGAAAAGGTTCCGGTTTGAGTTCCGGTAGTCCCTGTTGATTTGGTATTTTCTTCCTGATCAAAATCTTCCGGACGGCCCATACTGGTAATGGTGGCATTCACATCATCATCGGTAATGCAGCTGACTCCATTTTTTAATCTTTCAGAAAACAATTCGGCAAACCGGTTTTCTATATCGTTTACGATTTCATCACCACCTTCTTCTGCTGCAAAGTGTTTGCGTAAACTATCCATATATTTCTGCAGGATATCGTAGGCGGTTTCTTCGATGGGGATAACCCGGCTGTGAAAGTTTATGTTGATGATCTTTTTCATTGTATGCTTATTTGAGGATTGATCAGTTTTTATTAATTTTCAGACATTCTTTCGCTTTTATTTGCCAGGGTATCTACCGCATCGGCGAGTTCCTTCCAGGTAGTCTCCAGTTCACGGTAAAATGCCAGGCCTTTTTCCGTGAGGGAAAAATATTTTCGGGGAGGACCCGAATTGCTCTCTACCCAACGGTAGGTGAGCATATCTGCATTTTTCAATCTGGTTAATAAAGGGTATAGGGTTCCTTCCAAAATGTGAAGATTTGCCCGTTTCATTTCTTCCACAATATCAGATGGGTATGCTTCTCCACGACGGATGATGGAAAGAATACAGAATTCCAGAATTCCCTTCCTCATCTGGCTCTGTGTGTTTTCTATATTCATGTCTTTGCTTTTATGCGTTCAATCTGTTATTTGAAACAACATCTATCCCGCCTTTCAAAACAAAGATAAGTAATAATTTAGTACTATGCAAAACAAAGTACCATATTTAATGAACTAATCTTTAATAACCACTATAGCAGCTATTTTATAATATGTTATTAAGCAATAGGTTTCGATAAGGAGTTAATGAATACTCGTTTTGGAAAAAATGGGATGAGCGGAAATCCGGGTGGGGCGAATGGCGGAGAAAACCGTTGACGGTTGACGTTTTAAAATTCAGCATTCCCCGGTGTACGCGGAAAAGGAATCACATCCCGAATATTAGGCATTCCGGTTACAAACTGAACCATACGTTCAAATCCAAGCCCAAAGCCGGCATGGGGAACCGATCCAAAACGGCGGGTATCCAGATACCACCACATTTGGTCTACGGGAATATGCATTTCCCGCATACGCGCTTCCAGCTTATCTATGCGCTCTTCTCTTTGCGAGCCGCCTACGATTTCACCAATACCCGGAGCCAGGATATCCATGGCTGCAACGGTTTTTCCGTCATCATTCTGACGCATGTAAAATGCTTTGATATCTTTTGGGTAACCGGTAACGATCACCGGTTTTTTAAAATGTTTCTCTACCAGATAGCGTTCGTGTTCACTCTGCAGGTCTATACCCCAGGCCACATCATATTTGAATTTTTTCTTTTTATATGCAGGGGACTGCCGTAAGATGTCAATGGCTTCCGTATACGTTATCCGCTGAAAATCCTGACTCACCACCCATTCCAGCTTCTGGATCAACCCCTGTTCACTGCGTTCCGTCTGTGGTTTCAGTTTCTCTTCTTCCCCCAGCCGTTGATCCAGAAACTCCAGATCGGCCCGGTTGTTTTTCAAAGAGTAGTTGATCAGATAGCGGATAAAGGATTCGGCAAGATTCATATTATCTTCCAGGTCATAAAACGCCATTTCCGGTTCAATCATCCAGAATTCCGCCAGATGCCGGGCAGTATTGGAATTCTCCGCCCGGAAAGTAGGCCCGAATGTATATATTTCACCGAAACCCATAGCCGCCAGTTCGCCTTCCAGTTGTCCGCTCACGGTGAGGTTGGTGGCGCGGCCAAAAAAATCTTCCTTAAAATTCACATCGCCTGCTTCGGTCCGGGGT
>JAYVXJ010000109.1:0-2476 GCA_043785285.1 Chitinophagaceae bacterium | reverse complement strand
ATACCAGGTCCAACGCCGTATCGATGCTGGGCGTTGTTGGCAATAGCCGGTGGATGAAATAGATGAGGTTTGCGATGAGGAGTCCAATGGCAATGCCCATAATCGTCACCCTAACAAAAGCCGTTGCTGCTTTTTGAAATACGAAACTGCCTGAAACGACTGCTGCAAGAGCAAACCGGACTACGGTAAGGCTCGATGCGTCGTTCACCAGACTTTCTCCTTCCAGAATGGTCTTTACTGATCTCGGGATCTTAAAATAGTTCAACACCGAAGTGGCGGCCACCGCATCGGGAGGAGAGATGATGCCACCCAGCAAATAACCAATGGATAAAGTAAAGCGTGGAATCAGTCTTTCTGTAACAAAGGCCACCATCAACGAAGTGAAGATCACTAATCCAAATCCCAGCATGCCGATCGGCCTTCTCCATTTCCAGAAATTCCCCCAGGAAGCATACCAGGCAGCTTCATAAGGCAGGGGAGGAAGAAAAATCAGGAAGACCAGATCGGGACTACATGGCGTAATGGGGAAGGCCGGGAATAAGACTGATAAGCAATCCCCCGATGACTAGAAAGATGGAATGGGCAATGCGCAATTTCTGTCCCAGCATAACCAGCAACAAAACGGCAAACAGCAATGAGATGACAAATAAAAGCGTCTACTGTATCATCTTTCAATATAATATAAAATTACAAATTGTGAACGGGGGGGATTAAATTACTCACTTCCCCGGGTGCTTATCGCAGCGCAATCCTTATCTTTAGCGTAAGAATGATTGCTACTGCAATCACTATCATGCTACCCTGTTTCAGATAAACTCCGTCACTGATTTTTAATGCTGTAAATACAAATCTCCATGTATCGACTTGTTATGCCCGCTATGCTTTTGTTTTGCATGATCTTTCAAACTTCCCACGCCCAATCCGGACAATGGACTTCACTCTTCAACGGAAAATCTTTATCCGGCTGGAAGCAGCTGGCTGGTAAAGCAAAATATACCATAGATGATGGTTCCATCATGGGCACTACGGTTGCCAACACACCCAATAGTTTTCTGGTCACCGAAAAAGAATACGGCGATTTTGTGCTGGAACTGGATGTAAAAATAGAAGATACAACGTCCAATTCCGGTATTCAATTCAGAAGCCATTTTGATCCCGCAGGGAATGATGGTAAGGGGAAAGTAGTTGGCTATCAGTATGAGCTTGATCCTTCTTCACGAAAGTGGACCGCCGGTATTTATGATGAAGGACGCCGCGACTGGCTCTATCCTTTATCCCTGCATCCATCCGCGCAGGATGCTTTCAGGCTAAATGAATTCAACCAGGTAAAAGTTGAATGTGTTGGAAATAATCTCCGCACCTGGATCAACGGCATTCCTGCAGCCTACGTCGTAGATACGATGGATCATAAAGGATTTATTGCATTGCAGGTACATGCTATTGGAAAGCCGGAGATGGCAGGAGAAAAAATTTACTGGAAGAATATCCGGATCAAACCGATTTCCATTCTAACGGATGATTATCCCCAAGATGCGTATGTGTTGAATACTATTCCGAATCATTTATCAGCGACAGAAAAAAAGAACGGATGGAAATTATTATTTGATGGTAAAAGCTCCAAAGGATGGCGCGGAGCTTACAAAGCAGGTTTTCCGGAAAAAGGCTGGCAGATCAAAGATGGAGATATCACCGTGCTTGCTTCTGCAGGAAAAGAATCCGGCAATGGCGGAGATATTGTTACCTTGAATGAATACAAAGCAGTTGATCTTTCATTCGATTTCAAATTGACAGCTGGCGCCAACAGCGGTGTGAAATATTTTGTTACACTGAATGAAAAAATCGAAGGCTCGGCCATCGGCTTGGAATACCAGGTGCTGGATGACAAACTGCATCCGGATGCCAAACTTGGAAGAGACGGTGACCGCACCCTGGCTTCATTATACGATCTGATACCGGCTGCCAAACAGGCGCGGTTCGTGCATCCCGTCGGACAATGGAATACCGGCAGGATCATCGTTTATCCGAATAATCATGTTGTGCACTACCTCAATGGTATTAAAGTGCTGGAATATGACCGGGGTTCACCTGCTTTCCGGGAACGGGTAGCCGTTAGTAAGTTTAAAATATGGCCGCATTTCGGCGAAGCTCCGGAAGGCCATATTCTTTTGCAGGATCATGGAAATGAAGTGAGTTTCAGAAGTATCAAGATCCGGGAACTTTAATTAGTTTTAAAAATCAAATTATGAAAAGAAGGGAATTTATTAGAAATACTTCTATGGCAGGAGCAGAACTGATATCGTATGCACCGTTAGCCAATGTGGAAATTACTTATATCTGTGATGTGGAAGATGGCGCTTCATGGCGACCCTAAAACCGGTTATATATTAAATGATGCCGCCTCCATGGCACTTTGGGAAAGGGAATATGAAAAAGGTTGGGAACCCATGGTTGGATTAAGCATGATCGCCGGGCAGCC
>JAYVXJ010000108.1:0-8234 GCA_043785285.1 Chitinophagaceae bacterium | reverse complement strand
ACAAATCCATGTGTTCCTCCGCTAAATCTGCCGTCTGTGATCAGGGCTACAGATTTTCCCAGGCCAGCACCAAAGATGGCCGAAGTGGGCTTAAGCATTTCCGGCATGCCGGGAGCTCCTTTGGGTCCTTCATTTTTAATTACCACTACGTCTCCGGCTTTTACCCTTCCGCTCCGGATTCCGGCAATCAGTTGTTGTTCTCCATCAAATACACGGGCTGGTCCGGTAAATTTTTCTCCTTCTTTTCCACTGATCTTCGCCACGCTTCCGCCTTTTGCGAGATTGCCGTATAAAATTTGCAGGTGTCCGGTTTTTTTGATCGGTTGTTCCAGCGGGTAAATGATTTTCTGCCTGGAGAAATCCAGATTCGGAACCGGCTCCAGATTTTCAGCCAGCGTTTTACCTGTAACGGTTAAGCAATCCCCGTGAAGTAACCCGTTTTTCAATAAATATTTTAGTACAGAAGGCATGCCTCCGTGTTCATGCAGATCCTGCATGAGGTATTTACCACTGGGTTTAAAATCAGCCAGCACGGGTATCCGGTTGCTGACTTCCTGAAAATCATCCTGTATAAGCGGTACATCCACACTTCTGGCCATGGCAATGAGGTGCAGCACAGCATTGGTGCTTCCACCAAGTATCATAATGCTGACGATGGCATTTTCAAATGCCTTGCGCGTCATGATGTCTTTTGGTTTGATATCTTTTTCCAGTAACAGTCGTACCGCTTTCCCTGCTGCTGCACATTCTTTTTGCTTGGCTTCACTGAGTGCAGGATTGGAAGAAGAGTAGGGAAGGCTCATGCCCAGTGCTTCAATGGCCGCGGCCATCGTATTGGCCGTGTACATGCCTCCGCAGGCGCCGGCACCCGGGCAGGAGTTCATAACGATGCCTTTGAAATCGGCATCAGAAAGGTTCCCTGCAATCTTTTGCCCCAGGGCTTCAAAAGCAGAAATGATATCCAGGTCCTGACCTTTATAATGACCCGGTGCAATGGTGCCGCCATAAACCATAATGGAAGGACGGTTCAGCCGGCCCATGGCCATGATAGAGCCCGGCATGTTTTTGTCGCAACCCGGAATGGCAATCAAAGCGTCATAATATTGCGCGCCACACACAGCTTCAATGGAATCCGCAATAATATCCCGGCTCACCAGCGAATAGCGCATACCATCCGTACCATTACTCATGCCGTCGCTCACGCCAATAGTATTGAAGATTAGCCCTACCAGTTCATTATCCCATACCCCTTGTTTTACCACTTTGGCGAGGTCGTTAAGGTGCATGTTGCAGGTGTTGCCATCATAGCCCATGCTGGCAATACCTACCTGTGCTTTGCTGAGGTCGTGGCCGGTAAGTCCAATTCCGTAAAGCATGGCCTGGGCAGCTGGCTGCGTTTGATCCTGCGTGAGTGTTTTCGAGTATTTGTTGAGTTCCGCCATAATAATAAAAAAAGAAACCCGCCTTTTTGGAGGCGGGTCGTGTATGATTTTTTGAATTTTCTTACGTTATCAACTTCCTCCATGGAGTGCAGAGATTATAATAATAATGACCACGACCAGACGGGCGATAATAACATTACTATATATTCTGCTGTGCAACATAAATGGTGTTGAATGCGAATATACGAACCGCGAATTTAAAAACAAAGAACTAAATAATCGTTGACTTCCTCAATTCGATATTTTCTTTATTGAGGTCAGTTCCGGATAACTTTTCCACCAGGTAGTCGCTGATCAATTCCCCGATGGTGGATGTGAAATAAAAGTTCACCGGGTCAAGGTCTTTGGTAACAAAGCCATTGTTCAGCGTCCAGGCAACGGCTTCCCGGATAAGAGCGGCTTCTTTTGGTAATCCGAAATGATCCAGCATCATGGCTGCAGAAAGAATGGATCCCAATGGATTGGCAATGTCTTTTCCTGCCGCCTGCGGATACGAACCATGAATGGGTTCAAATAAAGCATTTTCTTTTCCTACAGAAGCGGAAGGAAGCAATCCCAGAGAACCACTGATCACGCTGGCTTCATCACTGAGAATGTCTCCAAACATATTTTCAGTAAGTAGCACATCAAATTGTTTTGGATTGAGGATGATTTGCATCGCCGCATTATCCACAAACAAAAAATCAACCGCAACATCCTTGTATTCGGTGGCCATTTCCTGTACCACTTTCCGCCAGAGTCTGGAGGTTTCGAGTACGTTGGCTTTATCTACCAGTGTGAGTTTCTTCCTGCGTGTCTGGGCCTGCTTAAACGCCAGATGGGCAATGCGTTCAATCTCTTCCCGGGTATATGTGCAATCGTCAAATGATTTGGTTTGTGCTGCGTTGGTTTCTTTCTTTCCAAAATAAATGCCACCCGTCAGTTCACGAAAGATGATGAAGTCAACGCCTTCGATATTTTTTGTTTTCAGTGGCGACAAATGATGCAATGAAGGGTAGGTGGTGATGGGGCGGATATTGGCAAAAAGCTGCAGGGATTTCCGGAGCTTGAGCAATCCCTGTTCCGGCCTTACTTTGGCTGCGGGATCATTATCGTATTTCGGATGACCGATAGCGCCCAAAAGAATAGCGTCACTTTGCCGTGCAGCTTCAATGGTTTCATCCGGAAGCGGATTGCCCGTTTTATCAATGGCCACTGCGCCCATCAGATAATAACGGTAATAAAATTCATGGTGAAAGCATTCTGAAATGGCATTCAGTACTTTCACGGATTGCCGGGTAACTTCAGGGCCAATCCCATCCCCTTCAATGACAACGATGTTTTTTTTCATATAATGTTAGCGTGGGCATTCCCTTTATTTTCAAATATGGCGATCTCCTCCTTCATGCTGAGCAGGTAATCAATATCATCGTATCCATTCAGTAAGCAGGTTTTTTTATAATGATTGATTTCAAATTTTTCTGTCAATGCAGGTTCTTTCGTTTTATTCAGCAGGATGACTTGTGATGCCAGGTCTACGGTAATGGTTGTTGCGGGGTTCTTATCCACCGCATTAAAAATTTCACTCAAAAAAGATTCACTAACCGTTACCGGTAGCAGGAAATTGTTAAGTGCATTATTTGTAAATATGTCGGCAAAAAAACTGCTGACGACCACGTCAAAGCCAAAGTCTTTGATAGCCCAGGCTGCATGTTCGCGGGAAGAACCACATCCGAAATTTTTTGCCGCCACCAATATTCTTCCGCTGAATGCCGGATCATTCAATACGAATTCTTTTCTGGGAAAGGATTCATTGTCGTTCTCATACCGCCAGTCGCGGAAAAGATTTTTACCAAATCCTTCCCGGCTGGTGGCTTTTAAAAACCGCGCGGGAATGATCTGATCCGTGTCCACATTCTCTGCATTCAGTGGCACGGTAGTGCTGGTTATGGTGGTAATGGCTTTCATTTTACTGTTTAGTAATTTAGCTTATTTGAAAATTTGATATTTTGAAAATGCAGAAAGGTCTGCATTGTATTCATTTTAAAATTTTCAAATGGCCACATTTTCAAATTAGTTTTTCACATTAGCTCTCTCACATCACTCACCCGCCCTGTAATTGCCGCGGCAGCAGCAGTAAGCGGACTCGCCAGAAAAGTACGGGCATTCGGCCCCTGTCTACCTTCAAAATTCCGGTTGCTTGTTGAGATACAGTATTTACCTGCGGGAATTTTATCTTCATTCATACCCAGGCAGGCGGAGCATCCGGGTTGGCGCAACAGAAATCCGGCATCCGCAAAGATCTTGTCAATGCCTTCCGCCTTGGCCTGCTCCTCCACCTGCTTGCTTCCGGGAACAATCCAGACCTGTACATCGGCCGCTTTTTGTTTTCCTTTTACAAAAGACGCGACCATTCTCAGGTCTTCAATGCGGCTGTTGGTGCAGCTGCCGATAAAACATAGTCCACTTTCTTTCCCTTAATTCCAACACCCGGTTCCAGGCCCATATAATGAAGGGATTTTTCGAAAGATGGTCTTTCTTTTTCTTCCACTTCCTGCAATCCCGGAACGTGACCAGATATGCCGATGCCCGTACCCGGATTAGTTCCATAGGTGATCATGGGTTCTATGTCTGAAGCGGCTATAAGAAGTTCCTGATCAAAATATGCTCCTTCATCTGTGAACAGGGTTTTCCAGTTGTTCATTGCCCTATCCCAATCCGCGCCCTGCGGTGCAAACGTTCTTCCTTTGATATACTTAAATGTGATTTCATCCGGAGCAATCAGGCCGCAGCGGGCGCCCATTTCAATGCTCATATTGCAGATGGTCATACGTGCTTCCATGGATAATGCGCGAATGACAGAACCCGCATATTCCACCGCGTAGCCGGTAGCTCCGCTGGCAGAGATTTTTGAAATGATATAAAGAATAATGTCTTTGGATACAACGCCTTTATTAAGTGTCCCTTCCACATTAATGCGCATCAACCTGGGTTTATTCTGCATCAGGCATTGTGTGGCCAGGGCCATTTCCACTTCACTGGTACCAATGCCAAAGGCGATGGTTCCGAAAGCGCCGTGGGTGGACGTATGACTGTCCCCGCAAACGATCGTCATACCCGGCTGGGTAATGCCGAGTTCCGGTCCGATCACGTGTACTATACCCTGATATGGATGCCCAAGGCCATACAATTCGATCCCGAATTGCACGCAGTTTTTTTGAAGTGTTTCCACCTGAATGCGGGACAGCTCTTCTTTAATCGGAAGATGCTGATTAAGCGTTGGCACATTATGGTCGGCGGTGGCCACCACCTGCTTAGGTCGAAATACCCGAAGACCGCGTTGTTCAAGTCCTTTAAAAGCCTGAGGACTGGTTACCTCATGAATAAAATGATTGTCGATATATAAGATGGAAGGGCCGTCTGTAATGGTTTTCACTACGTGGGTATTCCAGATCTTGTCGAATAATGTTTTTGGCATCAGATTAATTTAACGGCAGCAGATTTTCTTTCGGCCGGATAAGGACTCAGGCGGTTACGCGGGCCAGATTGTGTAAATCTTCTTCACCCACTTCCTTTTTTGTATCCGCCATGCGGAGAAATTCGGTATACAGGGTATCAATTTCGTTTCGCGAGAAATCGTATCCTATTTTATGCAGGCGGTGGGCAAGCGCACTGCGACCGCTTCTGGCGGTGAGTACGATCTTAGATCCGTCGGCCCCCACTTCATCAGGATTAATGATCTCGTAGGTTTGGGCATCTTTCAGAAATCCGTCCTGGTGAATGCCGGAAGAGTGAGAGAATGCATTGGCACCCACAATGGCTTTGTTGGGCTGAACCGGCATGCGCATGGTGTCTGCCACCATACGGCTCACGGGATTCAAAAGTTGGGTGTTGATACCTGTTGTGAATCCGAGATCGGCGTGCTGACGAATGATCATCACTACTTCTTCCAAAGCGGTGTTGCCTGCGCGTTCACCAAGCCCGTTGATCGTGCATTCGATCTGACGGGCTCCGGCAATAACGCCGGCAATGGAATTGGCAGTTGCCAGTCCGAGGTCATTATGACAATGACAGGAAATAGTAGCTCTACCTATATTATCTACATGATTCACGAGGTAGGCGATCTTCTCCCCGTATTCGTGGGGAAGGCAATAGCCGGTGGTATCGGGAATATTTACTACTGTAGCGCCGGCTTTGATTACCGCTTCAATAACGCGGGCCAGGTATTCATTGTCGGTACGGCCTGCATCTTCCGCATAAAACTCCACATCATCTACAAAATTCCGGGCCCATTTCACCGCGTGAATGGCTCTCTCAATGATGTCTTCGCGGGTAGAATTGAATTTGGACTTAATATGATAATCAGAAGTGCCGATTCCGGTATGAATACGGGGTCGACGGGCATTTTTAAGGGCTTCTGCAGCCACTTCAATGTCTTTCTCCACGGCACGGCTGAGGGCGCATACCGTTGCTTTCTTCACCACCTTGGAGATCTCCGTAACAGAGAGAAAATCACCGGGGCTGGATATCGGGAAGCCGGCTTCGATCACATCTACACCAAGCCGTTCCAGTTCCAGGGCGAGCTCAAGCTTTTCACTGGTATTCAGCTTGCAGCCTGGAACCTGTTCCCCGTCGCGCAGGGTGGTATCGAAAATGGATATTTTATCGGTTTTCATATCGTTTTGGGAATGAGTGGATTCAAAGTTATTTTTGTTTAGTCCGGCAGAAAAATCAAAATAAGGTTCCAATTACAGGCCTGAAAAGCAGGTTCCTGGGCTGGAATCCAGGCCAGATAAGGTTTTAGCCGGTTCAAATTACGATGCCCAACCGCTCATCAGATACCTTGTTTCAACTTGTTAAATCGCTGAAAAAGTCAGAGAAACGGAATTTTAAGCTCTATGTGAAGCGGAATTCTTCTTCAGAAAACCTGAAAATCATCCAATTGTTCGACGCTTTGGATAAAATGGAGATTTATGATGAAGTCCAGTTGCTGAAAAAAAACAAAGGGCTCAGTAAACAACAGCTTTCGAACAGCAAGGCCCATTTATATAAACAGATCCTGTCCAGCCTGAGATTGATCCGCCACGAAAATAACCTGGGGATTCAGTTACATGAGCAACTGGATCATGCGGAGATCCTGTATAGTCAGGGTTTATATCTGCAAGGCCTGAAGGTGCTCGACCGGATCAAGGAATATGCCCGGAGCCTCCACCAGATCAGTTATGTGTTGCAGATCCTTTTCTTCGAACAAAAAATTGAATCCCTGCACATTACCCGGAGTATGCAGGACCGGGCCGACAGACTGGCGGAGGAAATGAAGCAGGCAAATGAACAGATGACGCTTACCGGAAGTCTCTCCAGCCTCTCCCTTCAGTTATACAGCTGGTATATACAGCATGGAGTAGCCAGAAATGAAAAGGATGAAAAAACGGTAAAGGAATTTTTTGAATCACAGCTTCCGCTTCAGCAAACGTCCTCCCAAACATTTTATTCCAACTTATACCTGTATCAGTGCTATAGCTGGAATGCATTTATCGGACAGGATTTTATTTCTTACTACCGGTACACCCGGCGTTGGGTGGATCTCTTCGAAAAAGAACCCCAGATGATCGGGATAGAAACGGCGCTTTATATCAAAGGCATGCACAATCTGCTGGGCGCCCATTTTAATTTGCTCAACTACCCCAAATTTGTGGAAACCCTGATTCAGTTTGAAAAATTCTTTCATTCTGATTTCGTTCAGGAAAACGATAATAACCGCATTCAGACATTCGTGTATCTGCATATTGCTAAAATCAACCTGCATTTTATTGAAGGTACTTTTACCGAAGGATTGGCGATTGTGCCTTATATAGAGAAGAAGCTGAAAGAATATGAAATTTATCTGGACAGTCACCGGATCCTTATATTTTATTACAAGTTTGCCTCTCTCTATTTCGGGAGTGGGGATTATGAAAATACAATCAAATATCTGAACAAGATCATCAACTGGAAGATGGATCTGCGTACGGATCTGCAATGCTATTCCCGGTTGCTGCACCTGATTGCCCATTATGAATTGGGAAATTACGACCTGTTGGAATACCTGATCAAAACGGTTTACCGCTTCATGGCCAAGATGGAAAATCTGAGCCTGGCGGAAGAGGAAATTTTCCGTTTTCTCCGGAAATCCTTTAAACTTTCTCCCACAGAACTGAAACCTGAATTCAATCATTTGCTCGAGACGTTGAAAGCCTATCAGAAGAACCGGTTTGAAACCAGGGCCTTTGTTTACCTGGATATTATTTCCTGGCTGGAAAGCAAGATCCGGGAAGTACCTGTTCAAAAGATTATCCGGGAAAAATTTCTGGACCGCAATGCGGCTTAATTAGCCTATGGAATCTTATCTTCAGAACCCGGGGCTGAATAGCCTGCCACTCTTGGTAAATTAATACAAACCTCGTACCTTTGCCCTCCTTATGCTGGCATTTTCACAATCTATTTCGCTGTAAAATATTGGATTTCAACAAGGTAGCAAATTTTTGCGGATGTTGAGCATCCCATTATTTGATTTTGTTTATGCATTGGTGGTAACTTATTTTTTAAAACCTGGTATATAAATATGGCTATTAAAAAAGAAAATCGTCCCAAAGCCACTTTCTCTAAAATTACCATCGGGCTTGCTTCTCCCGATTCCATCCTGGAAAGATCCTACGGAGAGGTTTTGGAGGATGGGGCGCTGAATAGTGGGAATGAAGTCACAGATGATGTTAAGCTGATGGTCAAGGTGAGGGTTATTATAATATGGAGAGAGCTATGCTGACATGGAACAGG
>JAYVXJ010000107.1:0-2479 GCA_043785285.1 Chitinophagaceae bacterium | reverse complement strand
TACTGGCGATGGATGAAAGTAATGGCACCTGCAACAAACGTTTTGCAGCACTCGGCATTCCGCAAACGGAAGCATACCGGCGAGACTGGCGTGAGCTGATTGCCACTACACCCGGCCTGGGGAAATATATCAGCGGTGCCATTTTATTTGATGAAACAATACATCAAAAAAAGAAAGATGGAACACTCATCGTAAGCGCAATCATAAATGATGGCATGGTTCCGGGTATAAAAGTGGATACCGGTGCAAAAGCCATGGCGGGTTTCCCGGGAGAAAAAATAACTGAAGGGTTGGATGGTTTGCGGGAACGGTTAAATGAATATTATAAAATGGGCGCCCGCTTTGCCAAGTGGCGTGCTGTAATTGCTATCGGTAACGGGATACCTACCCGTGCCTGTATAGAAGCGAATGCAAATGTCCTGGCCCGATATGCTGCCTTATGCCAGGAAGCCGGACTGGTGCCGGTTGTAGAACCTGAAGTATTGATGGAAGGCGATCATGATTTACAACGTTGCTTCGACATTACAGAACAGGTTTTACTAACTGTTTTTGATCAGCTTTACCTTCAAAACGTACTGCTGGAGGGAATGCTGTTGAAACCCAATATGGTAATGCCCGGATTGCAATGTAAACAACGGGCATCGGTAAATGAAGTGGCCGATGCTACCATACAATGCCTGTTGCAATCCGTGCCTGCCGCTGTTGGAGGTATTGCGTTTTTATCAGGCGGGCAATCGGGCGAAATGGCGTCGGCGCATTTGAATGCCATGCATGTCAGGCATGGGTCAAAGTTATTATGGCCGCTCACTTTCTCGTTTGCACGGGCCATTCAGCAACCGGCAATGAGTATTTGGAATGGAGAAGAAAATAATAAACACGAAGCCCAGCAGGCATTGTATCACCGGGCTAAGTGTGATGATGCTGCACGCCGTGGTGAATATACCTCTGCAATGGAAAAGGCATGATATTCGCAATCAGTAAACAATAGTAAAAAGTATTAAAACAAATTTTATGACACAGGACAAAATCGTGGTGGTTCAAATTTATAACGATATAATGGATGCTACTTTAGCAAAAGACAAACTAAAGGAAAATGGCATAGATTCTTTTCTTGAAAACGAAAATCCCATTGGTCTGAACCCTTTAGGTGGAACGGAACTGAAAATTTTTTCCAGGGATAAAGAACAGGCGGAAAAAATTATTAGCGGATAAGGAAATTGTACATAAAGTTACCGACGAAATTTAGAGGATGTAAAGATTGGGTATTTGTTTGGAACTTTATTGCAACGGGCCGTTTACAAATACAGCCAATGAAATCTAAAGAACCAGATCATATAATTCCAAAAAGATCGGATGAAGAAATGCTTAACACATTGCAAAGTGAAACCTTTGCCTATTTCATAAAAGAAGTAAATAACAAAACCGGGTTGATTGCCGATAAAACCCACCGGGGATCTCCATCAAGTATCGCGGCAACAGGCTTGGGACTGAGTTGCTATATAGTGGGCGTAGAACGTAGATTTATGACAAGGGCTGAAGCTGTAAAAAGAACCCTTACCGTTTTAAGATTTCTTTATAATAGTCACCAGCGCACCGAAGAGGATGCAACAGGGTATAAAGGATTTTACTATCATTTTTTGAATATGGAAACCGGCAAGCGGGCGTGGAAAAGTGAACTGTCTACTGCAGATACTGCCATATTATTGGCAGGCATACTAACTGCTGGATATTATTACGATGGCGAAAATAAATCCGAAACTGAAATACGTAAACTTGCTCATGAAATGTATGCCCGGGTAGATTGGCAATGGGCTTTAAACGGTAAGGATTCTATTTCACACGGATGGAAACCTGAATCGGGATTTCTTCGTTACCGGTGGAACAATAAATATTCTGAGGCACACATTATTTACATACTGGCACTGGGCTCGCCCACTTTTTCAATTAGTGCCTCAGCATATAAAAAATGGATAGCCACTTTTGAATGGAAAAAATTATATAATATAGAATGTATTTACGCAGGACCTTTATTTATTCACCAAATGGCGCAAATATGGCTCGACTTCAACGGCATCTCCGACGATTTCAACAAAAAGGTAGGAATAGATTATTTTGAGAACAGCCACCGTGCAACCCGGATCCAGCAACTATATGCAATAGACAATCCGAAGGGTTATGCCCGGTACGGAAAAAATGGGTGGGGGTTTACTGCAAGCGACGGACCGGGGCCCTGTTCAAGAACAGTCAATGGAATTAAGAGAAAATTTTATAATTACAAAGCAAGAGGCGCTCCATTCGGGCCCGATGACGGTACAATATCACCATGGGCAGTCGTGTCTTCTCTTCCTTTTTTGCCGGATGTTGTGCTCAGCACAATACAGCATGCAACGAAAAGACTTGATTTTGAAAAACATCATCCATTTGGTTTTGATGCCAGTTACAATCCAACCTTTCCGGAAAAGAATACGTTGTCCAATGC
>JAYVXJ010000106.1:0-2482 GCA_043785285.1 Chitinophagaceae bacterium | reverse complement strand
GTCAAAGGTAAAGCTGCCAACCCCAATGTAGGTGGGAAACTGAACGGAATTTTTTATCTTCACGCCATGACCAACGAAAAAGCAGTTGCCGAAAAGCTTTTACAGATCCAGGCAATTAAACTCAACGTGGAAGATCCTTTTACCTGGGCATCCGGATGGAAAAGCCCGATTTATTGTGATAACCGGAAAGTGCTTTCTTTCCCCCATATCCGGGATTTCATTAAATCGGAGATGTGTAATCTGATCTTTGAAGAATTTGCAGAAGCGGAATGGCTTGCCGGCGTTGCTACCGCAGGCATTGCCTGGGGTGCAATGGCAGCGGATCAGCTCAAGCTTCCTTTTCTTTATGTTCGGGCAAAACCGAAAGAACACGGCATGGGTAATCAGATCGAAGGCTATTACGAAACGGGGAAAAAAATCGTGGTGATAGAGGATCTGATATCCACGGGTAAAAGCAGTCTCCAGGTAGCGGAAGTCCTGAGGCAGTCAGGTCTCGAAGTAATCGGCATGGTTTCGATTTTCAACTACGGATTTGACCAGGGAATAACGGCCTTTGAATCGGCTGGTATTCCTTCGAGATCTTTAACGGATTATTCTACGCTGATTTCGCTGGCCGTTGAAAAAGGAATGGTATCTTCCACGCAGCAGTCAACCTTGTTAAAGTGGCGGGAAGATCCTGCAAATTGGGAAAGTAAAAATTAAAAAATTAAAAATGGATTCGCTTTTTTATTTTTGACTTTTAATTCTATAATCATGAAAAAACTACTCTTTCTCTCTGTTTTGTTCAGTTCCTTTTTAGTTACTTCCCAGGCCCAGCCAGTCCGGAAAGGTGCTGTTGAAACCGCCACTATAAAACTTCCTACGGTTCAATGTCAGGAATGTAAAGACCGGATAGAAAAATATGTCAGCCGCGAAGACGGGGTACAGAAAATAACGGTGGATTATAAAAGAAAGACGGCCAAAGTAACCTATCTCTGGGATCGCACCAATATTGAGAATGTAAAAACGGCTATTGCCAATGTCGGTTATGATGCAGATGATGTAACTGCAAATTCCGATGCTTACCAGAAATTACCTACCTGCTGTAAGAAAACAGAGGATGGCGGAGGTCATAATAAAAAATGACTTACCGGAAATCAGTGCAAAAATGAACTTTCTCTTTAATCCCAGTTAACCCTAATACCTCCAACTTGAAAATAAAGCAGGAAAGGCAAACGATTGTTTCCCCAACTCAAAAAACGAACTATCAGGCTGTTTTTATTATTGGTGTTTTATTTTTCATCTTCGGCTTTGTAACCTGGCTAAATGGAACATTAATTCCATTTTTGAAATTAGCTTGTCAGCTCGATAGCGATGTTCAGGCCTTCTTTGTTACTTTTTCCTTTTACATGGCTTATTTTTTCCTTGCGCTTCCCTCCTCTTATCTGTTAAAAAAAACCGGATATAAACGTGGGATGTCTCTTGGTTTGTTCATCATGGCTATTGGTTCTGCCATTTTTATTCCTGCTGCACAAACCCGGATTTTTGGATTATTTCTTACCGGATTATTTGTTCAGGGAATGGGACTGGCCTTATTGCAAACCGCATCCAACCCATATATAACGATCATTGGTCCTTTTGAAAGTGCCGCCAAGCGAATCAGTATTATGGGTATATGCAACAAGGCTGCCGGCATGATGAGTCCTTTAATATTAGGCGCTTTGATATTAAAGAATGCCACTGCCCTGGAGACCCGGTTAAACACGACCAGCAATTTTGCAGAAAAAGAAATTTTGTTAAAAGAGCTTGCTGAAAGAGTCATCTCTCCTTACACTATTATCACCGGCATATTAATTTTATTGGCTTTTATGATTTGGTTTTCTCCATTGCCTGAAATCGATACGGACAAGGAAGAAGTGGAAGGCGTAAATCAAAAGGAGAAGTCAGGCGTTTTTCAATTCCCGCATTTGTTATTGGGGGTTCTTTGTATTTTCGTCTACGTAGGAGTCGAGGTAATGGCCGGAGATGCTATAGGAACATACGGCAAAACACAGGGTCTTCCCCTGGATATTACTAAATACTTTACCTTCTTTACGCTGGCCGCCATGCTGGTGGGTTATATAGCAGGAATATTTACCATTCCCAAGATTATGTCTCAACAAACGGGATTGAAAATATCAGCCATTTTGGGCATTCTGTTTTCTGCTGTAGTATTTTTCACCCATGGATATACGTCTATTGTATTCATTGCCCTGCTCGGATTAGCAAATGCTTTAATGTGGCCGGCTATCTTTCCGCTGGCTATTGCGGGCTTAGGCAGGTTTACTAAAACAGGATCTGCGTTATTGATTATGGGCATTGCCGGCGGCGCCATTATTCCACTCGTCTACAGTTCCTTAAAAGACAAATGGCATATGCCCAATAACCTTTCCTTTTTCATATGCATGCTTCCCTGCTATGCCTATATATTATATTATTCTATCCGGGGTTATAAAGTGGGCAG
>JAYVXJ010000105.1:0-8247 GCA_043785285.1 Chitinophagaceae bacterium | reverse complement strand
GGGTCTCGGGGGGAAAATAAATTTCCGCAATATCAGCAGTCGTTCTGATGTGCTTAGCTTACAACCGGCAACAGACAGCTATCTTTTTGATACTACGCTTTCCAATCACCTTACTTATCATCAGAAAGTATTTGCTTTTTATAGTGAAATCAGCTTGCCTGTCTCTGCTTTATTTGATATGAAAATCGGTGGAAGGTACGAGCGGACGGAACTGAACGCTTATTTTTCAAACGTCTCCCGGCAGGTTCCTGAACCCGGATACAATACCTGGGTCCCCTCCATTTTCTTTTTAAAAAAGTTAAACGAACACCATACACTTAAACTCAGCTATTCCAAAAGAATTGAAAGACCGGACTATAGGGACCTGAATCCTTTTATTAATACAACAGATCCAAAAAATATTTCGTCCGGCAACCCTTATCTTAAACCGGAAATCGGAAACCGTTTCGAATTCACCTATAACTATACCCTGAATACAGCAGGTTCCATTATGATATCTGCCTTCTACCGGACTTCAAAAGACGATATTCAACCTTATATCGTCTACTATCCAACCCTGACGGTTGGCGATACTACTTATACCAATGTAGCCGTGAGCACACGTCAGAATATCGGGCTGGAAAAGGATGCCGGCATCAGCATTTTTGGCAATATTCATGTATCTGAGAAACTGGACCTGAGAACCAATATTTTCTTTTTTCAAAGACATACCATTAACGCACTGGATCCCGGATTCAATGCTAACAGTTTTAACTACCGGCTGAATATGAATATCAGTTATCAGTTTGCCAAATCTCTGGCCGGAGAATTTTTTGGAAACTTCCGTTCTCCACGCAATGAATTGCAGGGCAGATATCCATCCTTTACTACTTATAGCCTGGCCTTGCGTAAACAATTCTGGAATAAAAAAGGAAGCATTGCCTTTACCGCTACCAATCCTTTCAATAAGTACGTTAATGAAAAGACGGCTCTTTTCGGGCCGAATTTTATAATCAACTCAGAACGGAAAATTCCTTTCCGTTCCTTCGGTATTAATTTCACCTGGAAGTTCGGCAGACTTGATTTTAAAAAATCAAAAGACGAAACGCCAGATAGCAACGCCCCGGGTAATGAGGGCTAACCTTTCTCTTCCCTAAAAAAATTTATTGCTTCACCACTAATACCTGAAATGTTCCGGGAATCATTGGTGGCCTTCTTTCTCCGGGTGCAGCTGTTTTCTGGAATTCAGCAGCAGGTAAATAAACCGTATGTATCTTATCATTTAAGGCAATCGTTCTGGCACTTCTCTTGGTTGGCACATCAGCAACCAACACAAATTTGTCCGCGCTTTCTTCATGAACAATACTGAGTTTTCCTTCTCCACAACTTGCAAATACATATTTCAATTCAGGGTCAAAAGCCACGCCATCACATCCATCTCCAATCGTTACCCGTTCAACCACTTTCCCATTGGTTGCATCCATAACCACGAGGGTTTTATCACAGCCTGCAAATAATCTTTTTGTTATTAAATCTATAGCCAGCCCTGTAGGACCTTCTGATGGCGCGAGGGTCCAGCGATTTTTTACTGCACGGCTGTTGATATCCACTTCTGCAATCTCGCTTTTGTCCTCTATGTTTACATAAAGTTTTCCCATCCCATCTGATACGGCCGTTTCCGGTTTGCCGCCTACGGGAATGGTAGCAACTACTTTTTCTGTTACCGGATCAATAAGACTGAGATCATTACTCTGGCCATTACAGGTAATAATGAGTTTGGAAAAATCATCATACATGATGGCATCCGGATTCTGACCGGCGGCAATCTGACTCAATACCTGATTCGTTTTCAAATCAAAAACACTTACATTATTTAACCGGCCGTTGCTCGTATAACCCTTACCTAAGGAGGGCACGAAAGCAATTCCGTGCACGCCGGTGGTATTGGGAATAACACCCACCGAATCTCCCGTTGTTTCATCCAATACATTCACCTGGCTGCTGTGAGAAACATACAGGCGGTTATTCTCCGGACCGACAGCGATATAATCCCATCCGCCCGCACTGGTGATAGGGAATGATTTGGTAACCTGATAACGGGCAACCTGTTGCGCAGACAGGGTATTCATTGTTGTTCCGCACATCAGCACGGAAAGAAAAAGAGCGCAGATTTTCATTTTCATTTTTTAATTTTTAAAGTGATTTATGAGGAGACCGAAGCATTCAGGATATGATCCTTTTCATGTCGGTAAAAAAGCCTGAGCAGTGAAGGAAGCACAATGAGCAATAAGGGTAAGGCTACGATGAAACCACCGATTACAGCTATGGCCAGCGGTTGATGCAATTGGGCGCCAGCACCGATTCCCAGGGCGAGCGGAAGTAATGCAATAATAGCTCCCAAAGCCGTCATCAGCTTTGGCCGGAGCCTCGTGGAGATGGCATAAATAACGGATTCATCTACTGATTGTGTAAGCAAGGACTCCTTAAATTGCAGAAAAGTAAAGATCGAGTTTTCTCCTATAATCCCGACAATCATGATCAATCCGGTATAACTGCCCACGTTCAATGGGGTGCCGGTAATATATAAAGCCAGGTAACTGCCGGATATACCCAATACCGAAACCAACAGAATCAGAACGGCTACCTTAAACTCCTTAAATAAAAACAGAATCACACCGAATACCAATAAGCTGGCAGTGATTAATATCAGCAACAACTCCTTAAAAGATTGTTGCTGTTCTGCATAAGCCCCTCCATACTCGATATGATATCCCCGAGGCAGGCTTATTTTACTTTTTATCTGCGATTGAATCCCTTTGATAACCGTTCCCAGGTCGTTATTTTCCAAACGCGCTGTAACTACGCCCATGGATTGCAGGTTTTCCCGCTGAATTTCTGCATCGCCGGGGTTGACCTGCACGCTGGCCAGTGAAGTGATGGGATTTAATTTGCCATTAGGCAAAAACAATTGCAGCTTACCGATATCTGATACGCTTACCTTTCGGCTATTTGGATAGACCATGCGAATAGGTGATAATTGCTCCTTCTCCAATAATTGACCAACCACATTTCCTTCCATATAGGTTTGCAACTGGAATTGCAAATTAGCCGGTGTAATTCCAAACTGTGCCAGCTTGCTGTAATCAGGATGTATGCTGACAGAAGGCCCGGCTATCACAATTCCGTCAAAAACATCCGCTGCTCCTTTAACGCCGGAAACAACATCGGCCACCTTTTTGGAAAGATCATGCAATGTCTGCGCGTTATCTCCAAATATTTTCACTTCAATAGGCTGAACGGAAGTCATCAGATCCCCCAGCATGTCCGTAATCACCTGGCCGAAATCAATACGAAGCGCAGGCTGAGAAGCTTGGATCTTGCCCCGTAATTCCGAAATCACCTCATCAGTAGTTCTATTCCTTTTGGAATTCAGCTGTATCAAATAATCGCCCTTGTTCGGTTCGGTAATAAAAAACCCCATCTGGGTTCCGGTCCGCCTCGAATAAGCATCCACTTCGGGCACCGTCCTAATTATTTTTTCCACTTGCCGGAGCATGTGATCCGTTTCCTCCAGGGAGGTACCAGGTGGAGAAGAATAATCCAACACAATACTCCCTTCATTCATTTCAGGAAGAAAGCCCGTTCCCAGTCTGGGTAAAACGAGGATGACCGAAATGATCAGTCCCGCTATGATGAAGAGGCTGATCAGAGGACGAAAAATAAAAAAAGATACCCAGCGTTGATTTTTTACCAGGTGCACAGGGGCAGGTTTTAAGGCCTTGCGGGATTTTCTCCTGGTAAGCAGTAAATAAATAATGGGCAGACAGATCCAGGTTACAAAAAAAGAACAAACCAGCGTGATGATCATGGTGTCTGTGAGCACTTTGAAATAAGCGCCGGCTACACCATTCATCAATATAAATGGGAAAAATATGACAATGGTACTTATGGAAGAGCCAATCATGGCAGGCAGGAGATAATGAATGGCTTTTTGAATAAGCGTATCGGTCTGTTCATCCGGGTGTTCTTCGTGTGTACGATGTATCTGCTCAACCACAACGATGGCGTCGTCAATGATCAGACCGACGGACGCGGCAATGGCGCCAAGAGTCATGATATTAAACGTAAACCCTATTGCATATAATACGATCAGTGTCAGGCAAATCGTAATGGGAATGGTGATCAGAATGGCTGCACTGGCTTTCAGCGAACGCAAAAAAATAACCGCGACAATAATGGCCAGGGCCAATCCGATCCACAAGCTGTCCGTCACGCTTTTAATAGATGTGTTCACAAAATCTGCCTGAATGTAATAAGGCTGAACAGTAACTCCCCTCGGAAGTATCTGTTTAAGTTCCTTAACCTTTTGTTCCATCTGGGTGGATAACGCAACCAGGTTGGCATTTGGTTGTTTGATGACGGCAATAAGTATCCCTTCTTTCCCATTGGCATTTATCTTGGTATATTCTACTGCTTCTTTCACACTTACTTCAGCAATATCCTGCACCCGTATAATCCTCTTCCCGTCATTCCTGATAATGATTTTTCTGATATCCTCAATCGTATGCACGCTGGCATCTGTAATGGTCAGGTACAAAAATTTATAATCCGATATGTAGCCGTTTGACTTAATAAAATCCGTCTGAGCCAATGCCTGACTGACGGTATCCGGAGTAACCTTCAGCGCGCTCATCTTTCGCGCATCCAGCTGCAGCCAATACTCTTTTGATTTACCGCCAATGATGCGGACTTCAGAAACGCCTTGCACCTGCGATAAAAAAGGTTTTATCGTATACATGGCGAGTAACTTCAATTCAATGGGCGATTGTCCGTGGCCTTCTAATGTATAACCCATCACAGGCAGGATGGACGGATTCATTTTTTCAACGGTGATCTGGGTTTCCGGAGGCAGGAGATTCCTCACCTGTCCGATTTTGGATTCAATGCGTTGCTGGCTGAGGTCAATGTTGACATTCCAATCCATAAAGGCAGAGATCTCACAGCTTCCTCTACTGGTGGTGCTACGGATCATAGTCAGGTCAGGAACCTGTTTGATGGCATTTTCGAGTGGTTTCGTAACCGTGACCATCATTTTATTCACCGGTTGTAAACCGGCATCGGCAATAATTTTTATTTTCGGAAAGGTGATCTCGGGGAAAAGAGAGGTTTGAAGTTTGCTGTAAGCAAGCAGCCCCCCGGCAATAATCAGTACCAGTAAAACAGCAACCGGATTTTTATATGGTAAAAAGAAGTTTTTCACAAATAGAAATTGATCTAAGGCTGAATAATGTTCACTTTTGCGGTATCAGACAATCCATAGTTACCGGTTAACAGTATTTCATCCTCCCGAGTAAGCGGGGGGGACAAAATCTCAACCTGATCTTTGGTAACTATTCCCTTTTTTACCGGAACTTTAACTGCAGTTGCGCTGTCAATCATTTTCATGATCCAGAAATTCGCCTGTGTTTCATCTGTTAATATGGCTGCTTTGGGTAAGGAGACCGTACTATTTTTTACTGTTTTCGCAATTTGCACTTTGGCAATCAGGTTTTCCGGAATAACATGACCGGCATCAACCTTAATCACCATGCTTTGTGTTTGGGAAACGGCGTCCACGGTGGGCATGGCTGAACTGATTCTCCCGGAAAGCTTTGTTCCATCAGGTAATAAAACCTCCACGGCTTTGCCGATAGTTACAAAAGGTTTCAACTCAAAAGGTAGTTCCATTAAAAAAACAAAACTTTTCTGGTCGCTGATAACAGCCAGTTGTTCACCATCCTGCACATAATCTCCTGCCTGATGATTTAATTGGGTAATATAGCCGTTTGCTCCTGCCCTGATCACATTCGTCCCGGAAAATTTGAAGGAAGAATCCAGAATATTAATGGCATTTCCAATGCTTTGTGCCTCTTTTGTTTTTACGATAAACAAAACCTGTCCCTGGTTTACAGACTGTCCCGGTAATACATTGGCAGATTGCAGATATCCATTGGCGTTAGCCTTCAAATAATTTTTAAGAAGGAAAGTGGACGTCGCGTTTAGTTCAATATACTCCGTTATAGGCCCTTGGTTGATATGGGTTATGGTTACCGGCGTCTGTACTTCTGCTGGTTTTTCTTCTGCTGCCGGTACTCCGTTTTTGCAGGAGAAGGCGAGCAGCAACAGAAAGGAAATAACGGCGTAATATTTTTTCCGCACAACCATAGTGATGGGGTTTACCGGTTCCAGTAGTTAATTTGATTGATGATTTGCAAACGGCTTACTTTATTTTGGGTAAGTAGATTTTTAGCAGTTAAATAATTATTCAGGGCAATAACCAGGTCTGCAATTTTTGCGTCTCCTGTTGCCAGCAGTTTGGCGTTCACCTGGATTAATCCTTCCGAATATTTAATCTGATTATTAATATCTCCGATCAATGCTTCTGTTGACAGCAACTGTTGCTTAAGCTGGGCCACCTGCTGGTAGTACTGGTTTTGGTAAAAACGTTTATAGCTTTTTCTGGTTCTTTCTGCAATATCCAGTTTACTATATTGAAGTTTTTTCTGTTTCCCATCGTAGATAGGTACCGTTAGATCCAGGCCAAAACCGGTGCCAAAGTTTTTATACGCCTGGTACGCAAAAGACGATATATATCCGCCATTGGCATAAAGATTCACTTTCGGTTTATAACTAAAATCAATCAGTCTCCGGTTGTGCGCAAGTTGCAGGCTGTCCAGCGTATATTTTTGAAAGAAAACGGAATTATCCAAATCAGGTAAGGAACGCATACTCAGGGATGGTTCCTGAAGTGGAACGGCAGCAGTGTCTACTACTCCACTTAAATAATTCAAAGTGGCAAAATCATTTCGGAATTGAATGGCGAGTTGCTTCATAGACAGTTCCTGTTGCTGCACCGTTACCAGCAGCGTAAGATAATCGGTTTGCCGGTAAACATTACGTTCCGTAAGTGTTTTTAGAACATACACTTCTTTGTTCAGCAGCTCATTTACTTCTTTAGCCAGATTCAGTTGTTGCAAGGTACCAAAAGCAGTCAGGTACTGCGCGGTAATGGTGCGGGTAAGATCCTGTTCAGAAATTTTAGCGCTATTGGCTATCCCTTCATTTTGCAAACGCAGATTTTGAAACTGTGCGGAAAGATTTTTTTTACTGACCAAGGTCTGGTTAAGGGTAACCAGCGCGCTTACCTGCCCGCCATTGGTAATAACGCCATCATATCCGAACCCGTTGATCACCGGAGAATAAGAATCGTTGCTGTTTCCGGTAATCTGGGGTTTATACGTGGCCCTGATCCGGAGACTATCCACTAAATTAGATTGAATCTGATTCTGGTAATCTTTCAGCAGCGGACTGTTACCCATTGCCTGTTGAATGTAAAAATCTAGTGTAGTCTTTTGAGAAAAAGACCCTTTACCGATCAATAAAAAGATGACGACAAGTATATAATTCCCTTTCATGAAAGATTAAACAAAAGTCATGATTAAATCTGTTTATATCCTGAGTTTACAGACGATTCCTGAATTATATGTTGATAAAGAATGATCTATATAGATCGAGGAACTTTAATAACCAGGTTTTTGGGGAAATTATTCATCAGAAAGACTATTTTTTATTAGTACATCCAGTTAACCCAAACCGGGGAAGCTACGAATAAGAATATGCCTGGCTAATGAAATGGAATCACCACAGATGGCAAGTAATTTGATGGCATCTATATACTATTCCTTTATTATTAAAAATGAAATGAAATTATGGCCAGATATTCTAAAGGCAGTCAGAAGAAAGTAAAAAGAGCTATGGATGAAATGAAAAAAGGGAAATTAAAAAGTGGCATAAGTGGGAAGACAGTCAAAAACCTTAAACAGGCTATTGCCATCGGATTGTCTGAAGCAAGAAAACAGGGAAGTAAGGTTCCAAAGAAAAAATCAGTACCCGGGAAAGGGGCGGCAGCTAAAAAGAAGACAGCTCAAAAAAAGAAATCAGCGGCTAAAAAAAGAGGAGCTTCCAGAAAGAAGAAAGTGGCTAAAAAAAGCAGCAGGCGTGGAAGACCAGGAAAAAGAGCAAAAAAGACGACTAAATAATTCCAGCAGCGAAACGATCATTTTTTATCTAAAAGCAGCAGGCCGGCTAAATTGCCGGCCTTTCTGTTATTAATAAAGCAAAAAAATTACCGGCTTACTGCAGGTTAATACCCAAATATCAATACAGCAGTCCACGCAACCCCCTTTCTGAATTCGGCGTTTATATATAAACTATTCTCCTCAGTATAAT
>JAYVXJ010000104.1:0-2486 GCA_043785285.1 Chitinophagaceae bacterium | reverse complement strand
AATTTCTGGGATCTTCAGTATTATCTGCCGAAAGAATCCAGGAATCATGTGAAGAAATTCATCGCAACTCAGTATACACTTGAAGGACAGGGTAGCGTAACCACCCTTACTAAAAAAGAAGCAGCTGACCAGCTTTCCGGATCATCCATGTATGTGTTTGCAAGAAAAATAAATAAGGACGAAGATGCGAATGTAAAAACAGTAACTGTTTCCGGTAAATATTTTTCAACGGTTATCTCCAAATACATCCTGATGGATAGGGATGCGTTCAACCGCTACAACCCGGATTTTGATAAAGTAATGGCCAGTGAGAATAACAGTTATGATCTGAAACTGCCTGCTGATAAAATGGATCTTTTTGTTTCCAACAAATACCAGATCCTGGATGAATCAGTGCAAAGGCTGCTGATGGAAGATGATGAAGATAACAGCAGTAAAGCCATTGCCGGGGTGGTTCGCAATTAATATTTTTTCGGATTTCTGAAATCATTACCCCGTCTGCATATTCAGGCGGGGTTTTTTATTATTTTCTCCATGGCAGAAACTTTCATGAAACACTCTTCATATTCTTTTTCCGGATTACTGTTGGTCGTAATGCCCGAGCCGGCAAAATAAGCGAGGTAACGGTCGCGTTGGTTATAAAGCAGACTTCGGATGACCACATTAAAATCAAAATCCTGATTGGGTTTCACATAGCCCACTGCTCCGGAAAATAATCCGCGTTTTGATTTTTCATATTGCTCTATCAATTCCAGTACGCGCTTCTTTGGCGCGCCGGTCATGGATCCCATGGGAAAAGTATAGGCAATCATGTCCGTCCAGTCCAACCCTTCGTTTAACCTCCCTTGTATAGTGGAAATCATTTGATGAACCTGGGGAAAAGGATATATACCAAACAGCTCTTCTACGTTCACCGAATCGGCTTTACAAATCCTGGAGAGATCGTTACGCACAAGATCCACTACCATCACATTCTCCGCACGGTCCTTCTCACTATTATATAAATCCTGTTTCAATTGTTCATCGTGTTGTTTGTTCTGCAGATCCCTGGGTGCCGTTCCCTTGATGGGCTGGGACAGAATAATATCACCCTTTCTTTTCAGATATCGTTCAGGGCTGGCACAAAGCAAATATTTCCCGGCCACCGTATAGTAGGCTGAAAATGGAGAAGGAGAAACCTGGTTCAATGCCTTAAACAAGGGCATGGGATCTATCTCTGCCTGCTCTGCATAAAACTCCTGACAGTAATTAATTTCATAACAGTCCCCGCGCAAAATATGTTCTTTCAAACGTTCAATGATCCGGATATATTCATCCTTCTGCATCCGTTGCCGGATGGTTACCGGCTCCTGCTTTTTAGTTTCTGCATACACGGGTGCATCCTGTATCTCCTTCAGCACCTGGTCGTGATTGTTCTGCAGCAATCCGATGCTTAACCGGTCATGATTCAAGAGCACAATAATCTCGGGAATAAAAAAGAAAAGATCAGGAAAACCAATATAATCGGGAAGATGTGAAGGAACGGATTCAGTTTCCGATTTCAGGTCAAAAGAAAAATGGCCGAAAAGCCAATCGTTTTGCGTTGAAGAAAATTGTTTGAGCTGCTCAAAAGCGTTTCCTGCTTTGGCTTCCAACCGGAACTTCTCACCAACGGCAGCAATACATTCAAAAGAATGTGTATTGGATTTGTATTCCTGATTATCTAAAAAACAGCAGGTATTAAATTGGGCTGACCAATTCAATACCTGTTGTTTTATTTTATACAGATCATTTACAGGGAAAGAAACAAAAGCGCGGCTGGACATTTAAGTTCCACAAATTAAAAATCGTCTTCCTCTTCTTCAAACCCATTATCGTTAAAGAGATCCAGATTTTTATATTCATCATCCAGACCTAAATCATCTTCTTCACCAGCTTTGGCTGCCTTTTTTCCTGCGGGAGTACCGCCTTTCTTAGCTTTGGAGCGGGGGATATCGAATTCATCAAAATCAGGATCCCATTCCCCCTCCTCTTCCACTTTATCCCATTCATCTACTTCTTCTTCCTCCGCGACATTGTCATCATCATCGTCGTCGTCTTCATCATCTCCTTTCTTTTTTGATTTCGGAGAGGACGTCTTAGCGCCTTTTTTTGCAGTCGGTTTTGGAGTTTCAACCTCATCATCATCGTCATCCTCTTCGTCGTCTTCCTTTACTTTTTTTGAGGAAGGTTTCTCAGCAATTGGCTTTGATGGTGCAGGTGCGGATTTTTTTGAATCCTTTTTCTCCTTATCAGATTTTGGTGCCATGTTCCAATAAGATTAGATTGTAAAATTTCAGCGAAGTTTTTAATCCTCCAAATTTTTTTAAAAAGATTTTTTTGCAGCCCTGGCCAACTTAGCTATTTTCTATCAATTGGTTACGACCGGGGCCATTGGATATATATGAAACCTTAACGTTCAGGTAACTATCTATGAAAGAAATATATGTTTTCATAGAATCGGGCAG
>JAYVXJ010000103.1:0-2488 GCA_043785285.1 Chitinophagaceae bacterium | reverse complement strand
AGGGAGAATGGTTGACGGTTGACGGTTGACGGTTGACGGAAGGATCGTTGACGGTTGACGCGAAACAGGCAAGGAATTAATTATCATTTTTACCAGATAGATTTAGAATAATCCAGATAGATTTAGAATAATGGAGAATCCTGAATTGAGAAGACTGTGATCAGTAACGAAATTTGCACCTAAAGTCCGTCAACCGTCAACCGTCAACCCCTCTCCCATCACAGCCGCTCCTGAGCCCGCAGCCACCTCTCCGGCACTTCATTACTGCTCGCCAGCAAATAATCGTTATAAGAACAGGCGATGTATTTCTGGTCGGGTAACTGCATCCACCAGCGGTTGGTTTTTTTGCTTTGTAAAAAGCTGGTCTGTACTTCCGCAAAGGCGGTATGGTATTCGTTGAAATATTCCTTATCGCTCAACGTGGCTTCCCGCCGGCCTTTGCTCCGGCCATCAATCACATACCAGATCATCTGGGCGATTTGTTTGGCGGTAAGATCATGTTCATCTCTTTCGGGAATGAAGCCGTAGATGCCGATGCTGTTGATATTCGGACTCAGCCCGGCAAACCGCATCAGTGTGCAGGCTTCTTCGCCGGAAAGTCCGTTCGGCGATAACTGATTGGAAGGCGCATAATGATGGGCGATAGCAGCCACATCAAAACTCAGCATATTGGAATTCCGCATCACGGGTTCCATTTCCTCAATGCGCTCCTTCACTTTACCCACGCGGTAACAATCGAACCGCAGTTTGTCCATCGTCTCCAGCATATGCGGATGCACATAAAAACTCTGGAACGCGATATGATTATAATGATGAATGTAATTGGGTTCGTCGGTGAGCATTTCCATCAGGAAATTGTCGCTTTTGAGCGGGGAGTCAATATTGATGTCCACCAGGGCATCCACGCAGGTGACTTCGATGAGTTTTTTCCGGCTGACATAACTCTGGTATTGCGCCAGGCTAAGGTCGTGCGAACCTCCGAGAATAATCACCGTTTTTCCTAATGTGCTGAGCTCGCTTAATACGGTTCGCAGGGCGGCATAGGTATCGCTCAGGGTAGCGCCGGTTTTGATATTCCCCACATCCACCAGCTTAATATCGCTATGCCAGTGATAGAGCCGGTAAAACTGTTGGCGGATGCAATCCGGACCGTTGATATTATTCCTGGAACGTCGTGCCCCGCGCTCTTCCTGGCATCCGACCAGGACCAGGTCGGCTTCATTCAGGTCGGGGAACTCCTCCTCATAAACATTGATCAGCTTACCCACCTGTCCGTCTTTGTATTCTTCCTCATTGGAAATCTCCCGGATATTAACCGGGTCGAGATAGTCCAGGATATGCAGACTGTACAGCATTCACACGATTTGAAACAAACTTACACCTGTTTTTCCTTTTATCTTTGCAGCATGGAAGAATTACTGGAAAAACTGGAGACCTACCGGAGGGAAATCAGGGAGAGCGAACTGGCCAATGCCGATGCGGCAGAAACGTACCGTATCCGTTTTCTGGGAACCAGGGGAATTGTGAAAAATCTTTTCCAGGAAATGAAACAGGTTCCGGTGGAAAGGAAAAAAGAATTTGGGCAGATCCTCAATGAATTCAAACAACTCGCAGAATCAAAATATGACGAAGCTAAAACCGTCCACCGTCAACCGTCCAACGTCAATGATATTGACTTATCACTTCCCGGAGATGCGCTTCCCTTGGGAACGCGTCATCCCATCAGTCTGGTTAAGAACCGCATCGTGCAGATTTTCGGGCGACTTGGTTTTTCTGTAGCGGAAGGTCCGGAGATCGAAGACGACTGGCATAATTTCACAGCATTGAATCTGCCGGCGGATCATCCCGCGCGCGACATGCAGGATACGTTTTATATAAATAAAAACCCGGACTGGCTGTTGCGCACGCATACCAGCAGTGTGCAGGCGCGGGTGATGGGAAAACAAAAACCACCGATCCGGATCATTTGTCCGGGCCGCGTATATCGCAACGAAACCATCAGCGCGCGCGCACATTGTTTTTTTCACCAGACCGAAGGATTATATATTGATGAACAGGTTTCTTTCGCCGACCTCAAACAAACTCTCTATTTCTTTGTGCAGGAGATGTTCGGTAAATCGGTGAAAGTGCGTTTCCGGCCATCCTACTTTCCCTTCACGGAACCCAGCGCCGAGATGGATATAAATTGTTTGATCTGCGGAGGATCCGGATGTAATGTTTGTAAACATACCGGCTGGGTGGAAATTCTGGGAAGCGGCATGGTGCATCCGAAAATGCTCCAGAATTTTAATATTGATCCGAATAAATATACCGGGTTTGCCTTCGGCATGGGCATTGAAAGAATCTGCCAGCTGAAGTACCGGATTAATGATTTGCGGCTTTACTCGCAGAATGATTTGAGGTTTTTGAGGCAGTTTGTCGCGTCTACGTAAAAGAGGAATGGAGAAAAGTTGATGGTTGATGGAGGGATCGTTGATTTTCTGAGAGC